>NZ_BAABEP010000034.1:3997-10304 GCF_039540215.1 Streptomyces tremellae | reverse complement strand
GGGACGTGCCCTATGTCCTTCGGCGGGACGCGCCGCATCGTCCTCGGCGGGACGCGCCGCATCGTCCTCGACGGGACGTGCCACACAGCCTTCGGCGGGACGTGTCACATGCCCCGCGACGGGACGTGTCACATGCCCTTGAAGGCGCGCAGGCGCAGTGAGTTGCCGACGACGAAGACGGACGAGAAGGCCATCGCCGCGCCCGCGATCATCGGGTTGAGCAGCCCTGCGGCGGCGAGCGGCAGCGCGGCGACGTTGTATCCGAAGGCCCAGACGAGGTTGCCCCTGATGGTCCCGAGCGTGCGGCGCGCGAGACGGATCGCGTCGGCCGCGGCGCGCAGGTCGCCGCGGACAAGCGTCAGATCGCCCGCCTCGATCGCCGCGTCCGTGCCCGTGCCCATCGCGAGCCCCAGGTCGGCCTGGGCGAGCGCCGCCGCGTCGTTGACCCCGTCCCCGACCATCGCGACGGACCTGCCCTCCGCCTGGAGCCGCTTGACGACGTCGAGCTTGTCCTCGGGCAGCACCTCGGCGATCACCTCGTCCACGCCGACCTCGGCGGCGACGCTCTCCGCGAGCGCCCTGTTGTCGCCGGTCAGCAGGACGGGCCGCAGCCCCAGCGCCCGCAGCCGCCGCACGGCCTCCGCGCTGGTGTCCTTGACGGTGTCCGCGACATCGAGCACGGCACGGGCCTCGCCGTCCCACGCCACCGCGACGGTCGTGCGCCCCGCGGCCTCCGCCCGCTGCCTGGCCAGCTCCAGCTCCTCCGGGAGGCGGATCTCCCACCGGTCGAGCAGCGCGGGCCGCCCGGCCAGGACGGCACGGCCCTCCACGACGCCCTGGACACCGAGGCCCGGCACGCCGGCGAAGTCCTCGGGTGCCGGCAGCTCTCCCACGCGCTGCGCCGCGCCCTCGGCGACGGCTCGGGCCACGGGGTGCTCGGAGGCGTGCTCCACCGCGCCCGCGAGCCGCAGGACGTCCTCCTCCGTGACGCCGGGGGCGAGGTGGACGTCGCGGAGCCGCATCCGGCCCGTGGTGACGGTGCCCGTCTTGTCGAGCACGATCGTGTCCACCCGGCGGGTCGACTCCAGCACCTCGGGCCCCTTGATCAGGATCCCGAGCTGGGCTCCGCGGCCCGTGCCGACGAGCAGCGCGGTCGGGGTGGCGAGGCCGAGGGCGCACGGGCAGGCGATGATCAGGACGGCCACGGCGGCGGTGAAGGCGGCCGTCAGCCCGCCGCCGAGGGCCAGCCAGACGCCGAGCGTGCCGAGCGCGAGCGCGATGACGACGGGCACGAAGACGGCGGAGACACGGTCCGCGAGCCGCTGCGCCGCCGCCTTGCCGTTCTGCGCGTCCTCGACCATGCGGGCCATACGCGCCAGTTGGGTGTCCGCGCCGATCCTGGTGGCCTCCACGACGAGCCGGCCGCCCGCGTTGAGCGTGGCGCCGGTGACGGCGTCGCCCGCGGCGACCTCGACCGGCGCGGACTCACCGGTGAGCATCGACACGTCCACGGCGGACGACCCCTCGACGACCGTGCCGTCGGTGGCGATCTTCTCACCGGGGCGCACGAGGAAGCGGTCGCCCACCCGCAGCTCGGCGGTGGGCACGGTGGTCTCGCGCCCGTCGCGCAGCAGGGTGACCTGCTTGGCACCCAGGTCGAGCAGGGCACGCAGGGCGGCGCCCGCGGTGCGCTTGGACCGCGCCTCGAACCACCGCCCGGCGAGGATGAAGGCGGTGACGCCGGCCGCGGCCTCCAGATAGATGTTGCCCGCGCCGTCGGAGCGGGTGATCGCCAGCTCGAAGGGGTGGCGCATGCCGGGCATGCCGGCGGTGCCGAAGAACAGCGCCCACAGCGACCAGAGGAAGGCGGCGAGCGTTCCGACCGAGATCAGGGTGTCCATGGTGGCGGCGCCGTGCCGCAGGTTCGTCCATGCCGCGCGGTGGAAGGGCCAGCCGGCGTAGACGACGACCGGGGCGGCGAGCGCCAGGGAGAGCCACTGCCAGTTGTCGAACTGGAGGGGAGGGATCATCGCCATCGCGATCACCGGGACGGCGAGCACCACGGCGGTCGTCAGCCGCTGGCGCAGGGAGCGCTGTTCGGGGTCCTCCGCGGGGACGCCTTCGACGGGAGCGCCCCCCAGGGCAGGGGCGCCGCCCGCGCCGGTCACGGGTGCGGTGGGGGCCGGGGGCTCCGGCTCGCGCGCCGTGTAGCCGGTGGCCTCGACGGTGGCGATCAGATCGTCCACGGAGAGCCCGCCGCCGTAGCTGACCTTGGCCTTCTCGGTGGCGTAGTTGACCGTCGCGGAGACGCCTGCCATGCGGTTGAGCTTCTTCTCGACGCGGGCGGCGCAGGAGGCGCAGGTCATGCCGCCGATCACGAGCTCGACCTCCGCGGGAGCGTGGCCGGCTTCCGCTCCGGCGTCGGCTTCCGTGGTCCTGGTGAGGCTCATGAGGTGGCTCCTCGGCATCGACGACTCGCGCATCCTACCCCCAGGGGGTATTGCTGCTCCCTCTGGTATACCCCTCCAGGGTATGAAGGGCAAGGGGTGACCGGGGCGGGTGGGGCGGTGATGCGCGCGCGGACCGGGGACCCGTAAGGTAGGAGGGGAATTGGACTAGACCTGTTGAAGCGGACCTGCTGGAGCGGATGGGCATGAGCGAGCGCGCACTGCTGGAGGTGATCGCCCTCGACGCCGATGACGCGGTAGCCGCGCGTGACGGCGGGGCGGACCGCCTTGAGGTCGTCACGGACATGGCGGCGGACGGCCTGAGCCCGTCGCGGGAGACGGTCGGCCGCATCAGGGAGGTCGTCGACATTCCCCTGCGCGTCATGCTCCGGCTCACGGACGGCTTCTCCGCCGGCACGCCCGCCGACGTGGACCGGCTGGTCGCCGTGGCGGCCGGGCTGCGGGCCGAGGGCGCGGAGGAGTTCGTGTTCGGCTTCCTCGACGCGGCGGGCAGCCCCGACCTCGTGACGGTGGAGCGGCTGATCGCGGAGCTTGACGGCTGCCGGTGGACGTTCCACCGGGCCATCGACCGCGCGGCGGACCGCGGGGCGCTGCGCCGGCAGCTCGGTGACATGCCGGGCCTCGACACCTACCTCACGGCGGGCTCTGCGGCCGGTGTCGACGAGGGCCTGCCGACGCTCCTCGCCGAGGCGGCGGCCACAGCGGCGGGTGAGCCGGGGTACGAGCAGCGACTGCTGGTCGGCGGCGGCCTGCGCGTCGACCACCTGCCGGGGCTGCGCGCCGCGGGGGTCACCGCCTTCCACATCGGGGGCGCGGCCCGCCCCCACGGCTGGCAGGCCCCGGTCGCCCCGGCCGCGGTCGCCCGCTGGCGCGCCACCCTCGACGCGTAACGCCCGACGCGCGCGTGCACGCCACCGCCACCGCGCGCATGCCGCCCCGCGCGTGTGCCGCTCAGTGCGCGTGCCGCTCCGGGGGTGTGCCGCTCCGCGCGCGTGTGCGCCGCCAGCGGGCGCGTGCCGCCACGGTGCGTCTGCGGCCACCGTCTGTGTGCCGCCACGGTGCGTCTGCGGCCACCGTCTGTGTGCCGCGCCCGCTGTCGGCCGCGGCCTCCGGGGCTGGCACGCCCGCCCACGGCCGTGCCCCCGACCGGCGTGCCCTGTGGCCAGGTGCGCCCGGCATGCGCGCCCGCCTTGCGGTTCGGGCCCGGCATGCGCGCCTGCCTTGCGGTTCGGCCGTCCGGCCCGAAGGCCCCGCCGTGTTGTCCTGCACCCGGCCCGCCGCCCTGCCGCGCCGTCTCGCGTCCGGCCCGCGGTCCGGGCCCACGGGCCCGGCGGGGTCAGCGGGCGAGGGCCGCGGGGAGGGGAGCGGCGTGGAGGACCGTGAGGCCGGAGACCGCGCGGGTGAGGGCGACGTACAGGCGGCGCAGGCCGGTGCGTTCGTCGGGTTCGCCCGCGACGACGGCGGCCGGTTCTTCGAGCACCACGTAGTCGTACTCCAGGCCCTTGGCCAGGGACGCGGGGACCAGGGTCAGGCGGGAGTCCGCCGTGGTCTCCTCGCCGGGCGAGAGGTATGGCATGCCCGCCGCGTCGAGCGCCGCCGCCAGCGCCGGGACCCGGGCGTCCGCCGCGATCAGGCCGGTCGAGCCCTCGTGCTTCAGGGCCTCGCGGCAGGCGTCGAGCACCGCGTCGGCGACGGTGTCGCCGGCGGCGTCCGCCGCGATCTCCCGCACGGACAGGGCGCCGGGCGACTCGCGGACCGAGCGGACCTCGGTGAGGCCGGGCGCGATGGACGGCAGCAGTCGCGACGCGTAGGCGATCACCTCGCGCGGCACGCGGAAGCCCGCCGTCAGCTCCTCCACCACCGCGTCCGGCTTGCCGAGGTGGCCCAGGGCCTCGGTCCAGTCGGCCGTGGCCCAGGGCGTGGTGCCCTGCGCCAGGTCGCCGAGCACGGTCGCGGACCCGGTGGAGCAGCGGCGGCCCACCGCGCGGTACTGCATCGGCGACAGGTCCTGCGCCTCGTCCAGTACGACATGCCCGAGCGAGTGGGTGCGCGAGACCAGGTCGTTCGCCTCGTCGATCAGCACCGCGTCGGCCACCGACCACGGCGCGGACTTCACGCTGCGGGCCGGCTTGGGCCACAGCACGGCTCGCTGCTCCTCCTCCGTCAGCACCCCCTCCGCGTGCTCGGCGAGGAACTCCGCGTCGGACAGCAGCCGCAGCACCAGCCTGGCTGGGTCGACCGGCGGCCACACGGCCTTGACGGCCGCCTTCACCGCGCTGTTGCGCGCCACCGCGTCCTGCACCCGGTCGTCGGGCGCCTCGCCCGCCTGCTCCATCCGCACGAGCACCGCGTGCGCGATCCGCTGGGGCAACGCCTCGCGGGCGGCACCGTAGCGGATGTCGCGGCCGAGGAGTTCGCGGACGATCTCCTCCAGCTCGTACGCGGGCACGCGCCAGCGGCGTGAGCCGCGCACCACCATCAGCGGTTCCGTCGGCATCGAGACGTGCGAGCGCAGCGCGCGCCGCAGCACCTCCGCCATGCGTGCGTCGCCCTTGACGAGCGCCGTGGGTGCGGGGTCGGTACCCCGCACCCGTACCGCGTCCGTCGCGACCAGCGACTCGACGGTCGCCTGCCTGACCTCCAACTCGCCGAGGGCGGGCAGGACCTGCTCGATGTAGCGCAGGAAGGACGCGTTCGGGCCGACCACGAGGGTCCCCGTGCGGGCCAGCCGCTCGCGGTGCGCGTACAGCAGGTACGCGACCCGGTGCAGGCCTACGGCCGTCTTGCCGGTGCCGGGGCCGCCCTGCACGCAGACCGTGCCGCCGAGACCCGACCTGACGATCTCGTCCTGCTCGGGCTGGATCGTCGCGACGATGTCGCGCATGGGGCCGACGCGGGGCCGTTCGATCTCCGCCTGGAGCAGCGCGCTGGTGCGTTCGGACTCGGCCGGGTCGGAGAGGTGCTCGTCCTCGTACGCGGTGAGGTCGCCGCCCGTGTAGCCGAAGCGCCGTCGCAGCCGTACGTCGAGCGGGTTCTTCTTGGACGCGCGGTAGAAGGGCTGGGAGACCGGGGCGCGCCAGTCGATCACCATCGGGTCGCCCTGCGCGTCGTGCACATGGCGGCGCCCGATGTAGAACGACTCGCCCTCCGCGCCCTCGGCCTCCTCCGCGCCGACCGCGTGCAGGTAGTCGAGGCGGCCGAAGAACAGAGGGGTGTGCGCCAGGTCGGCGAGCGCGGAGATGCGGTCCTTGATCTGCGCGTCGAGGACGGCGGCGTTCACCCAGTTCGCGGCGACGTCGCGGATGTCCAGGGACTCCACCTCCTCGCGCATGGCCCGCAGCGCGGAGCGGGAGGCGGCGAGATGGGCGCGCTCGCGCGCGAGCGGGTCGGTCGGATCGAGCGTGTCGGTCGGGTCAGGGGCGTGCGAGGGCACGGGACGGCCTCCGGTGACAGGTACACGGCGTGCGGGTACGCGGCTGCGGCTGAGAGCGGTGCGTGCGGGCGCCCCGGGGGGCCGGGCACCGGGTCCTTGCCGGTGCGGCGGTCTCCGTACGGCGCGGATCACGTCACGGCGGCCGTCCGGTTTCCGTCCGGGCGGCGGCACTCCACGAAGGAGGCGGGGGGAGACGCGAGATTCTAGCCGCCGCGCGACCATCGGGCGAACCCTTTTACCTCCGCCCGGATTTGCCCCCACGCGCCTCCGCCCGGATTCCCCTCCGCTCACCTCCGCCCGAAATTCCCCCTGCCCGGATGCGCCTCCGCCGCCCGGACTCCGCCCCGTGTCCGGATGCGCCTCCGCCGCCCGGACTCCGCCCCGTGTCCGGATGCGCCTCCGCCGC
>NZ_BAABEP010000034.1:0-3898 GCF_039540215.1 Streptomyces tremellae | reverse complement strand
CCCGGACTCCGCCCCGGCCCGCGGCGCCGGGAACCCGTCACACCCGTCGCCAGGACCGCCGCGACGGCGACGCCCGGAACCCGTCACGCCCATCGCGGGACCGCGGCGAGCGCCGCCGGTCCTTCCCGTAGGGGACGCGCGGGTCCGGTATGGGCCTCAAGGCGGACGGCGGGTGCGTCCGGGGGACGGCGGGGCGGGGACGGAGATTCAGCCCACGGACCGATGTGCCGAGAATGTCCGAAATCCATGATGGAACACATGAGCACCCACACCCTCACCCCCGTCCACGGCGCGACCGCCACAGGCGTCGGCGCCTTCCCCCACCAGAGCCACCGCGTCGGCGGCGCGCTGCGCGCGGTCCGGGTCTTCGCGTCCGCCGCGTTCAACGTGGCCGTGCTCGGCGAGTACGCGGAGGAGGCCGGGGTGCGCACCCGCCGCGCCGTCCCAGGACCCCGCACGGCGGGTGCCCTACCGCGCGGCGACTGAGACCCCGCGGCGACGGAGCGACCGCCGGACGACCGCCGGGGCGACCGCCGGACGACCGCCGGGGCGACCGCCGGAGCGCGCCCCGCGGGCCTCACACCTCGTCGGCGAGCAGTTCGTCCGCGTCCACAATCCGGTAGGCGTACCCCTGCTCCGCGAGGAACCGCTGCCGGTGCGCCGCGAAGTCCTGGTCGATGGTGTCGCGCGCCACGACCGAGTAGAAGCGCGCCTCGTGCCCGTCCGCCTTCGGCCGCAGCACCCGGCCGAGCCGCTGCGCCTCCTCCTGGCGCGACCCGAACGTGCCCGACACCTGGATCGCCACCGTCGCCTCCGGCAGGTCCACCGAGAAGTTGGCGACCTTCGACACCACCAGCACCGACAGCTCACCCTGCCGGAACGCCTCGAACAGTTTCTCCCGCTGCGCGTTGCTGGTCTCACCCTTGATCACCGGAGCGCCCAGGTGCTCGCCCAGCTCGTCGAGCTGGTCGATGTACTGGCCGATCACCAGCGTCTGCTCGCCCCTGTGCCGGCGCACCAGGGCCTCCGTCACCTTCTGCTTGGTGTCGGTCGTGGCGCAGAACCGGTACTTCTCCTCGGTCTCCGCCGTCGCGTATGCCAGCCGCTCGCCGTCGGTGAGGTTGACCCGTACCTCCACGCAGTCCGCCGGCGCGATGTAGCCCTGCGCCTCGATCTCCTTCCACGGCGCGTCGAAGCGCTTCGGGCCGATCAGCGAGAACACGTCCGACTCGCGGCCGTCCTCCCGCACCAGCGTCGCGGTGAGCCCGAGCCGCCGCCGCGCCTGGAGGTCCGCGGTGAACTTGAAGACCGGCGCGGGCAGCAGGTGCACCTCGTCGTAGACGATCAGGCCCCAGTCCCGCGAGTCGAACAGCTCCAGGTGCGGGTAGACGCCCTTCCTGCGGGTCGTGAGGACCTGGTACGTGGCGATCGTGACCGGCCTGATCTCCTTCTTCGTACCGCTGTACTCGCCGATCTCGTCCTCGGTGAGCGAGGTGCGCCGCACCAGTTCGTGCTTCCACTGCCGGGCGGAGACCGTGTTGGTGACGAGGATCAGCGTCGTCGCCTTCGCCTCGGCCATCGCGCCCGCGCCGACCAGCGTCTTGCCCGCGCCGCACGGCAGGACGACCACGCCGGAGCCGCCGTGCCAGAAGTTCTCCACGGCCTGCTTCTGGTACGGGCGCAGCGACCAGCCGTCCTCGTCCAGGTCGATGCGGTGCGCCTCGCCGTCGACGTACCCCGCGAGGTCCTCTGCGGGCCAGCCGAGCTTCAGCAGCGTCTGCTTGATCTGCCCGCGCTCGGAGGGGTGCACGGCAACGGTGTCCGCGTCGATGCGGGCGCCGACCAGCGGCTGCACCTTCTTCGAGCGGAGGATCTCCTCAAGGACCGGCCGGTCCGTCGAGGTCAGCACAAGTCCGTGCGTGGGGTGCTTGGAGAGAGTGAGCCGCCCGTAGCGCGCCATCGTCTCGGCCACGTCCACCAGCAGCGCGTGCGGCACCGGGTAGCGCGAGAACTCCACCAGCGCGTCGACCACCTGTTCGGCGTCGTGCCCGGCGGCCCGCGCGTTCCACAGCCCGAGCGGCGTGAGCCGGTAGGTGTGGATGTGCTCGGGCGCCCGTTCGAGCTCGGCGAAGGGGGCGATGGCACGGCGGCACGCGTCCGTCTGCTCGTGGTCGATCTCCAGCAGCAACGTCTTGTCGCTCTGGACGATGAGGGGTCCGTTCACGTACCTGCGTCCTTTCCGTGCCGTGCCCGCCGGCCACCCGTGCGGTACGCCAAACGTCCAGTGTCGCGCATTGGGCGCGGATTCGGGGCGGGTCCCGTGGCGGGGCCGTGAGAGACGGGGTGGGAGAAGGGGAAAACACCGGTACGCCGCCTGCGTGCGGCATGTGCCGGGCGGGTGGGGGCATCCGCTCCGCATGAACGCGGAGACGGAGCGGGACGGGGCCCTGGCGGGCGGCGACGAGGTTGTGATGAGGCGGAGTTGGGGCCGTACGGCCTTACGGCTGCTGATCCTCGTGGTGGCGTTCGCGGCGATGGTGGCGTTCTCGGTGCTCCTCGCGGAGCTCACACTCACGCCGTCGCCCGCGTCCGCCGGGATCGCCGGGTCAAACCTGCGTCCCGGGCACTCGCTGCGGCAGTACCTCGACGACTACACCTTCCTCGGTGCGTGCAAGCAGGTCGGGGGAAACCTGCTGATCGGGGCGCCGTTCGGGGTGATCCTGCCGGTGCTGGTGCCGCGCAGGCGCCGCATGGTGCGGGTGGTGCTGCTGACCGCCGTGGTGATGACACTGGTGGAACTGGCGCAGGGTGCCATGGTCGAGGGCCGCGCCTTCGACGTGGACGACGTGATCATGAACACGGCGGGCGCGATCATCGCGTACGTGCTGGTCGGCCGGCTCATCGGCCGCCGCTACCACTCGCTCGCCGAACCGCGGCCGGTGCGGGTGCGCCGGGGCGGCGGGTTCCGCCGCTTCCGCGGCGCGGACGCGGCCGGCGCGGACGGGGCGCCCGTGGGCGCGACGCCTCCGACGCCCGCGAAGTACCGCGAGCTGAAGCGCGCCAAGGAGCCGGACGAGCCGAAGGCGCAGGAGACCGCGGGGCGGCGGGCCGTGCGGACCCTCAAGCGCGTCAAGGAGCCCAGGGCCCTGGAGAGGCCCGTGGAGCCGAGGCCCGCCCGCTCGGGCAAGGCGCCGGGTTCGGCCAAGGGCTCCGCGAAGGGCGCGGGGGCCGCGAAGGGCGCCGGGGCCGGGGGTGCGAAGGGCCGGGCCTCGGGCCAGGGCGGCTCGGCCTCGGGCCAGGGCGGCTCGGCCGCAGGGAAGGCGGGGAAGGCAGGGAAGGCGGGGAAGGCAGGGAAGGCGGCGGCGCGTGGCGGTCTCGGCGGTCTGCTGCGGCGGCAGTAGGCGCGCGCCGCGCGGGAGGGGCCCCGGTGGGGTGCACCGGGGCCCCTCCCGCGCGCCGCGGTGTCCGGCCCGACGGCGCGGACGGCGCGTGCCCTGCCGCCGGTGGCCGGGCCGTGGTTCCACGTCAGCACGTGGGGCGTACGGCACCGCCACCGCGCCGCGCGCCGCGCGCGTCAGGCCGGGTCGTCGGCGAGTTCCGCGACGCCGGTGATGCGGTGCAGGGGGTACGTGCGGACCTCGTCCGCGGTGTGGTCGTACGCGGTGACGAAGCCGCCCTCGACCCGCACCGGGGCGATCACCCGCTGGCTGGCCGCGCCCTCCGCGTTGACGTAGCCGATCCACAGCGAGGAGCCGGTCAGGACCGCGGCCTGCACGGTGGCGAGGGTCTCGGCCGCCGTGGTGCGCGGCGGTTCGCCGCCCGCCGCCGCGTGGACGGCCTCCGGGGCCCCCGCGGCCTGCGCCGGCGGCTTGCGCTCGACGGTGGCCGCGCGGTCGCC
>NZ_BAABEP010000033.1:53187-72918 GCF_039540215.1 Streptomyces tremellae | reverse complement strand
AAGGCCCAGGCGAAGGCGCAGACGGCGGGCCCGGCGCCCGCCGCGCCCGTGCAGGCCCCGACCGCCCCCGCGCAGCCCGCGCAGCCCGCGAAGCCCGCGGCCGCGCCCAAGGCCGCCGCGGCCACCGAGGCGGAGGCGGGACCCGAGTACGTGACGCTGCGCGGCCCCTCGGCGGCCGTGGCCAAGAACATGGCCGCCTCCCTCGAACTGCCCACGGCGACCTCCGTGCGCGCGGTCCCGGTGAAGCTGCTGTTCGACAACCGCATCGTCATCAACAACCACCTCAAGCGCGCCCGCGGCGGGAAGATCTCCTTCACGCACCTGATCGGGTACGCGATGGTGCAGGCCATCAAGGCCATGCCGTCGATGAACCACTCGTTCGCCGAGAAGGACGGCAAGCCCACCCTGGTCAAGCCGGAGCACGTCAACCTCGGCCTCGCGATCGACCTGGTCAAGCCCAACGGCGACCGCCAGCTCGTGGTCGCGGGCATCAAGAAGGCCGAGACGCTCGGCTTCTTCGAGTTCTGGCAGGCGTACGAGGACATCGTCAGGCGCGCCCGCAACGGCAAGCTCACGATGGACGACTTCTCCGGCGTCACGGTCTCGCTGACCAACCCGGGCGGCATCGGCACGGTCCACTCGGTGCCGCGGCTGATGCCCGGGCAGAGCGTCATCCTGGGCGTCGGCGCGATGGAGTACCCGGCGGAGTTCCAGGGCACGTCGCAGGACACCCTGAACAAGCTCGGCATCTCCAAGGTCATGACCCTGACGTCGACCTACGACCACCGGGTCATCCAGGGCGCGGCCTCCGGCGAGTTCCTGCGCATCGTCAACCAGCTGCTGCTGGGCGAGAACGGCTTCTACGACGAGATCTTCGAGTCCCTGCGCATCCCGTACGAGCCCGTGCGGTGGATGAAGGACATCGACGCCTCGCACGACGACGACGTCACCAAGGCGGCCCGCGTCTTCGAGCTGATCCACTCCTACCGGGTGCGCGGCCACGTCATGGCCGACACCGACCCGCTGGAGTACCGCCAGCGCAAGCACCCCGACCTGGACGTCACCGAGCACGGCCTCACCCTGTGGGACCTGGAGCGCGACTTCGCGGTCGGCGGTTTCGCCGGCAAGTCGACGATGACGCTGCGCGACATCCTGGGCGTCCTGCGCGACTCGTACTGCCGCACCATCGGCATCGAGTACATGCACATCCAGGACCCGAAGCAGCGCAAGTGGATCCAGGACCGGGTGGAGCGCCCGCACGCCAACCCGGAGCGCGAGGAACAGCTGCGCATCCTGCGCCGCCTGAACGCGGCCGAGGCGTTCGAGACGTTCCTCCAGACCAAGTACGTGGGCCAGAAGCGCTTCTCGCTCGAAGGCGGCGAGTCCGTCATCCCGCTGCTCGACGCGGTCCTCGACGCGGCCGCCGAGTCGCGCCTCGACGAGGTCGTCATCGGCATGGCCCACCGCGGCCGCCTCAACGTGCTGGCGAACATCGTCGGGAAGTCGTACGCGCAGATCTTCCGCGAGTTCGAGGGCAACCTCGACCCGAAGTCGATGCACGGCTCGGGCGACGTGAAGTACCACCTCGGCGCCGAGGGCACGTTCACCGGCCTCGACGGCGAGCAGATCAAGGTGTCGCTCGCGGCGAACCCCTCGCACCTGGAGACCGTCGACCCGGTCATCGAGGGCATCGCCCGCGCCAAGCAGGACATCATCAACAAGGCGGGCACGGACTTCACGGTCCTGCCGGTCGCCCTGCACGGCGACGCGGCCTTCGCGGGCCAGGGCGTCGTCGCGGAGACGCTGAACATGTCGCAGCTGCGCGGCTACCGCACCGGCGGCACCGTGCACATCGTCATCAACAACCAGGTCGGCTTCACCGCCGCCCCCGAGGCGTCCCGCTCGTCGATGTACGCGACGGACGTGGCCCGCATGATCGAGGCGCCGATCATCCATGTCAACGGCGACGACCCGGAGGCCGTGGTCCGCGTCGCGCGGCTCGCCTTCGAGTTCCGCCAGGCGTTCAACAAGGACGTCGTCATCGACATGATCTGCTACCGCCGCCGCGGCCACAACGAGGGCGACAACCCGCAGTTCACCAACCCGCAGATGTACAACCTGATCGACAACAAGCGCTCGGTGCGCAAGCTGTACACCGAGTCGCTGATCGGCAGGGGCGACATCACCCTCGAAGAGGCCGAGCAGGCGCTCCAGGACTTCCAGGGGCAGCTGGAGAAGGTCTTCGCTGAGGTCCGCGAGGCCACCTCGCAGCCGTCCGAGGCGGTCGTCCCCGACGCGCAGGCCGAGTTCCCGGTGAGCGTGCAGACCGGGGTCTCGCAGGAGGTCGTCAAGCGGATCGCCGAGTCGCAGGTCAACATCCCCGAGTCGATCCACGTCCACCCGCGGCTGATGCCGCAGCTCCAGCGCCGCGCGGCCTCCGTGGACGACGGCACGATCGACTGGGGCACGGGCGAGACGCTGGCCATCGGCTCGCTGCTGATGGAGGGCACCCCGGTGCGCCTCGCCGGCCAGGACACCCGCCGCGGCACCTTCGGCCAGCGCCACGCGGTCCTGGTGGACCAGCAGAGCGGCGAGGAGTACACGCCGCTGCAGTACCTGACGGAGGACCAGGCCCGCTACAACGTCTACGACTCGCTGCTCAGCGAGTACGCGGCGATGGGCTTCGAGTACGGCTACTCGCTGGCCCGCCCGAACGCGCTGGTCATGTGGGAGGCGCAGTTCGGCGACTTCGTCAACGGCGCGCAGTCGATCGTGGACGAGTACATCTCGGCCGCCGAGCAGAAGTGGGGCCAGACCTCCGGCGTCACCCTGCTGCTGCCGCACGGCTACGAGGGCCAGGGCCCCGACCACTCGTCGGCCCGCATCGAGCGCTTCATGGCGCTGTGCGCGCAGGGCAACATGACGGTCGCAGTGCCGACGCTCCCGTCGAACTACTTCCACCTGCTGCGCTGGCAGGTCCACAACCCGCACCACAAGCCGCTGATCGTCTTCACCCCGAAGTCGATGCTCCGGCTGAAGGCCGCGCAGTCGAAGACCGAGGAGTTCACCTCCGGCGGGTTCCGCCCGGTGATCGGCGACGACAGCGTCGATCCGGCGCAGGTGCGCAAGGTCGTCTTCACGGCGGGCAAGGTCTACTACGACCTCGACGCCGAGCGGAAGAAGCGCGGCGCGACGGACACGGCGATCATCAGGCTTGAGCGTCTTTACCCGCTGCCGGGCGCGGAGCTCCAGGCGGAGATCGCGAAGTTCCCGAACGCCGAGAAGTACCTGTGGGCGCAGGAGGAGCCGGCGAACCAGGGTGCCTGGCCGTTCGTCGCGCTCAACCTGATCGACCACCTGGACCTCGCGGTCGGCGCCGACGTGCCGCACGGCGAGCGGCTGCGCCGCATCTCGCGCCCGCACTCCTCGTCCCCCGCCGTGGGCTCGAAGAAGCGTCACGAGCAGGAGCAGGAGCAGCTGGTCAACGAGGTCTTCGACGCCTGAGGCCCCGGGCCCGACCGGATTGGCACAGGGGCCCGGCCCCGCGAGGAGCGTTCCTCGCGGGGCCGGGCCCTTCGCCGCGTGGGGCCGGGCCCTTCGCCGCGTGGGGCCGCCGTCAGACGATCTGGGGTTCGAAGTCCCAGTACGGCCGGGTGCGCGAGCGGGCCGCCAGCGTGTGCGGGTGCTGCGCGCCGAGCGTGGCGGCGAGGTCGTCGAGCGCCTCGGCCTCCGTCTTGTCGGCCTCCAGGCGCTTGCCGAGCGTGCGCAGGTCCGCCGCGGTGGCGACGCGCGCGGAGAGCGTCAGCGGGTGGGTGCGGCCCAGGGTCTGGGCCGCCCGCGCCGCGGTGTCCGCGTTGAGGGCGGACGCCGACTCGGTGTCGCCGCGCAGCGAGCGCATCTCGGAGGCGTTGATGGCGCACCCCAGGGTCCACGGGTGGTCGTCGCCTACCGCGGCGCGCATCCCGGCGAGGGCGTGCTCGGCCAGCTCGTACGCCTGCTCGCGCTCGCCGACGGCCCGCATGATGAGGGCCTGGTTGGAGCGGGCGCCCGTCGGGAAGGGGTGGCCGGGCCCGAGCAGCAGCGTGTAGCCCTCCACCACGCGCTCGCTTATCTCCCTGGCCTGGTCGATGTCGCCGTGCTCGCGGGCGAAGCAGCTCTGCCCCGCCGCGAAGCGCAGGGTGTCGGGGTCGCCCTCGCCGAGGACGCGCTCGCTGCGTTCGAGGACGCCGGTGAAGAGTTCCGCGGCCTCCCTGCGGCGGCCGATGCGGTAGAGGGTGAGGGCGAGGTTGTGCTCCGCGTTGAGCGTCTGCGGGTTGTCGGGACCGAGGACGCCGCGGTGGACCCGTACGCTCTGCGCCTGGATCGACTCGGCCTCGCTGTAGCGGCCGAGCAGCCGCTGGTCGGTGGAGACGTGGATCTCGGAGAAGAGGGACCAGCGGTGGCGCGGCCTCAGCAGGCGCCGCCGCTCGGCCAGGGTCCGCAGGTCGAGGTCGAGGGCCTCGGGGTAGCGGCCCAGCAGGCGCAGGGACACGGCCACGTTGTTCTGCGCGTTCAGCGTCCTGGCGTCCTGGTCGCCGAGGAGCTCCTGGTAGGCGTCGAGGACCCAGCGCGAGATGGTGTACGCCTCGTCGTAGCGGCCGAGGCCGCGCAGGTCGGCGGCGAGGCCGCCGGCGGCCCGCAGATGGCTGAGGTCCTTGGCGCCGTGGGCCTCCCTGAGGTGGTCGACCGCCGTGCGTTCGAGTGCCTCGGTGTGCGCGTAGTCGCCGACCGCGCGCAGCAGGTTGGCGTAGTGGTGGGTGAGGTCCCAGATGCGCGGGTGGGTGTCGCCCAGCTGTTCCTTCCACGCCTTCATGGCGCGGCTGCCGAGGGTGAGGCCCGCCTGGTACTCGCCCGAGTGCAGCATGTACTGGAGGCAGTTGAGCACCAGGGTGTGCATGGCGGGGCTTGTGGTCCTGAGCACGTCGGCCCAGCGCAGGTGGGGCGCGATCTCCGCGTACTCGGGCCACATCCGGGAGTCGGTCGGCTGCCCAGGGTCGGCGGCGGCCAGCGCGCGCCGCACGACCTCGATCAGCTCGTCGTGGTCCTCCGCCGGCATGTCCTGGCGGATGATCTGGTGCACGAGCCGGTGCATGTAGAGGGTGTCGCCCGGCACGGCTCCGCCGGCCTCCGGCATGGTCTCGTGGATCTCCCGGTCGCCGACGCCCGCGGCGCGCACCACCGCGTACTGGCGGAGCTTGTTGATGGCGGCGGCCCAGCTGACGGAGTTGGTGACGAGGCCGCGCAGGCTCTCCGGCAGCTCCTGCGCGGGCAGGTCGCGCACGAGGCGCACCGGGATGGCGCCCGGCGCGAAGAACGCGCACAGGCGCAGCAGGGTGACGGCCTCGGGGACGGTCTCCCTGAGGCGGTTGAGCAGTATCGACCAGCTGGTGGGGAAGGAGGTCGGGAAGTCGCGGGAGACCCGTACGACGTCCTCGTCGATGCCCTCCTGCTCCAGCAGGGCGATGTACTCGTCCACGGACATGTCCGAGTCGTTGAGCCAGCCCGCGGTCTGGTCGAGCAGCAGCGGCAGGTCTTCGAGGGCCTCGGCGAGCCGGTCGGCCTCGCGCGCGGTCAGGCGCGGGGCGCGGCGCAGGACGAACGACACCGACTCGTCGCGGTCGTAGGCGGGGACCTCCATCAGGAGGCTGTTGTGCTGGGCCCACTCGGGGTTGCGGGCCGTGATGAGCACGTCGCCCGGGCCCTCGGGCACCAGGTCCCAGATGGCCTCGGGGTCGTCGGCGCCGTCGAAGACGATCAGCCAGCGGGCGTACGGGTCGCCGCGGCGCAGCGCGATGCGGGTGGCGCGCAGCCGCTCGCCGTAGTCGACACCGGTGGACAGGCCGAGTTCTGGGGCGAGTTGGGCGAGGCGCTGGCGGCACACCGCGCGCTTGTCCGCGGCGACCCACCACACCACGTCGTACTCGGCGCCGAAGCGGTAGACGTACTCGGCGGCCAGCTGGGTCTTGCCGACGCCCGACATGCCGTGCAGTGTGACGACGCGGGCGCCGTCCTCGGCGCTCTTGAGGGTGTGGTAGATGTCGTTGAGGAGCGGCTCGCGGCCGGTGAAGCGGGTGTTGCGGCGTGGCACACCGCCCCACACGTCGGAGGGGTCGTTGGGGAAGCGCGGGCCGCCGCGCGGGGTCCGGTCGGCGGGGAGCGGGTCCGTGGGCAGTCCGAGTCTGGCCAGGACGCGCCGCTCGGCCTCCTGCTCGCCCACGGTGGTGAGGTCGGCCGCGGCGAACACCGCGGTGGCGGGCGGCAGTGCGTCGTTGGTGACGGACACCCCGGCGAACCTGCCGGGGTCGGGGGCCACGACCTCGGTCAGCGCGCTGTTCCACTCGGCCTGGGTGCGCGGGCCCAGCTGGAAGTACCAGGTGCTGAGGATGACGAGGACGGGGCCGGGGGCGAGGGCGAGGGCGCGCAGGGAGTCCGCGAGCGGGGTGCCTTCCTGGGGGTCCCACCGCTGGTAGGAGACCGTGTGCCCGCGGCGCTCGAGACGGTCCCCTATCCAGGCGGCCCACACGCGGTTGTACCCGGCGAAGCTGATCGTCACGGTCAGCGGCCCGGACTCGGCAACCCTCTTGCGTGCTCCGGGCATTCAACCGTCTCCCATCATGATGCGCCCACCTGACATGACGTCGAGCTTAGGCCCTGGCAGGGCGATCCTGGCGGGGTTCGGCGGGACGTGGGGGCGAGCCGCGGGGGGCCGGCGGGAAGATTCATGCGTCCGGTCGTCCCCCGCCCCGGCCGAGGGGGGCGGGGCCACCGCCCGCTCCCGGTGTCGCGAGGGCCGCGGTGCGGTGGCGCTGCCGCCACAGTGTGCGTGCGGTGTCGACGTAGGCGCGGGCCCGCGCGGCGTGTCCCGGGGGCGGCGGGTCGGCGGCGAGCCGCTCGTGAGTGGCCGTCATCTCATCGACGAGAAGGCGGCCTTGGGGGGTGAGGGCGCCGGATCCCGCGAGGACGGGCAGCACCGCGGCCACCTGTTCCGCGCAGCGGGCGTGCTCGGCCCACGCCAGGTCGCGCGCGGTGGTGCCGGGGGCGGCGAGGGCGTAGCGCTGCCAGTAGTCGGCGAGCGCGAGGTGGGAGTAGGCACCCTGGAGAAGTCCGTCGAAGGGGCGCGGATCGGTGCGCCAGGGCGCGAAATACGCTTCTGCCGGGCCCGCTTCGTGCAACCGGACGAGGGCGCTCAGTGCGGCGAGCTTGGTGTGCTGGAGCTCGTGGACGAGGGTCGCGGCGAGGTAGGCGGAGGTGGAGGGGAGGCTGCTGAGGACGGCGCCGAACGCCTCGCGCCGGGTGCCGCTGCAGTGGGAGGCGCTCTCGCCTGCCGGGCCCCGGCCCGGGGGCGGCGCGAGCGGTACCAGGCAGCGCAGCAGGAGAGTCGCCTCCTGGACCCGGTGGGCGCCGCCGGCCCGCAGGACGGCCTCGGTGCCGGCCCAGGAGGCCGCCCAGGCCGCGCGGCTCGCCGGGTCGAGGCGGGTGACGGCGCCGAGGCCGTGGCGTTCGAGTCCGCTGCCCGCGGTGCGGTACGGGTCGAGGTCGTCGAGGAGCACGGGCGCCGCGCCGGGCAGCAGGGCGGGCAGCGAGCCGAGCGGCAGCCAGCGCGGGTCGTCGCCGCGGGCGGCGCTCGCGGCCCCGGTGGGCCCTGCGGCGGTGGTGACCACGGCGGGCGGGGTGGCGGGGCCCTGGCGCAGGGTGAGGACCCCTTCGGTGTCGAGGCCGAGGTCCACCCGGGTGCCGGGGCAGGTGTGCAGGGCGCCGAGGGTGGGCAGGGCGAGCAGGCCGCCGTGGGCGGTGAGCCGGGCGGTGAAGGGGAACCGGGCGCGTACCGCGGCGGCTGCCGCGACCGCCCCGAAGTGGGCGAGGTCGGCGGCGAGGTCGCCACCGGTGCCCGGCCCGTCCGCCGTCAGGCCGTAGAGGCAGCGCTGGGCCCACGGCCCGGTCATCGGGTGCAGCAGGACGGCGCGTACGGCGTCCCGGTCGGCGCGCTCGGCCGCTTCGAGCAGCGCCCAGTCGGCGAGCAGCCGGTCGCGGGCGGCGGGCGGGCACCGGCCGGGGGGCGCCGCGGCGGCCGCGTCGAGCACGGCTCTGAGGCGGACGAGCCGCCGTGCGTGCTGGTCGCGTACGAGCAGGCCGAGGGCGCGCGGGCCGCCCTCCGTGCGGCCGAGTTCACGCAGCAGGGGCGCGGGCACGGGGCCCGGCGGGGCGGCTGTGGGGGCGGTTGTGGGGGTGGCGTTCACGGGGACCTCACTTGCCGCTCCCGACGGCCGCGGCCGCGAGCCGCGCTGCGGCGTGCCGGATCAGCCGGTCGAGGTCGGCGCAGTAGACGGACGGGTGGCGAAAGCCGCGGCCCGCGCGGTAGCGGTGGGCGTAGTGGCCGCCTCCGCAGACGGCGAGCAGCGGGCAGGCACGGCAGGCGGGGGCGAGTGCGGCGGGGCCCGCCTGGCGCGCGGCGACGGCGGGGTGGCCGAGCACCTCGTCGAAGCTGTGCCCGAACACGTCGAGGCCGGTGGCGGCCGCCCCGTCGTAGGCGGACTTGAGGGAGTCGACCTGTTCGATCGCACCGTCGGTCTCCACGACGACCGTCGCCACCGGGTCGAGGCCGAGCGACTCGGTGGCGCCCGGCAGGCCGAGCAGCAGGCCCGCGCACTCCTCGAACAGCCGGATCCGCGTCTCCCGCCTGTCCGCGTCCCACCAGCGGTCGAAGACGGCGCAGAGCCAGTCGCCGTACGGGGTGGGGCGGGCGGTGCCTGGCGCGGTCGCCGGGTCGCCTCCCGGCAGTCCCGGCGGCGGCTTCGTCCAGTTGCCGTGCGGGAGGAGCAGGTCGAGGGCGGGCGGTGCGAGCGGCAGCAGTGACTCGTAGAACTCGACGGGGTCGGTGCGCGGGTCGACGACGGCGAGGACGCCCGCGTAGGCCTCGGGCGCGCGCTGGGCGAGCAGCCGGGCGCCGCGGGCCGCCGCGGGCCAGGAGGGGCGGCCCGCGTGGTCGACGCGGGCGGCGTTGTGGGCGGGCAGGCCGCCGTCGAGGCTGATGCCGACGCGTACGCGGTGGCGGGCGAGGATGTCGACCGCGCGGGCGTCGAGGAGGGTGGCGTTGGTCTGCACGGAGGCGTGCACGGCGCAGTCGGCGGGCACCGAGTCGCGTACCAGGCCGGCGAAGGCGGCGAGCCGTTCCGCGCCCGCGAGCAGGGGCTCCCCGCCGTGCAGGACGAGGGAGAGCGCGGGCAGGGCGTGGGCGCGGGCGTGTTCGGCGATCCGTGCGGCGGTGCGGGCCAGGACGTCGTCGTCTGCGCGCGCGGGGCGGGCGCGCCAGGTGCGGTCGGGGCCCGCGTACAGGTAGCAGTAGCGGCAGGCGAGGTTGCACCTGCCGTGCGCCTTGACGACGAACTGGCCGAAGGGCACGGGCGTGCCGGTGTACCCCGGTGTCCCCCTGCGCGGCACGAAGAACCCCCGATACTGTGCGGCTCGCGAAGCGGCGGGGAGCCGCCGCTGCGGTGCGGAACACCCCGAGACGGGATATGTCTGGGGCGGGCGGACGCGAACCGCGGGCGGACGATGTTGTCCGGTTCCCGAGCAGGCAGGTCCGAAAGCGTACGGCTGCCCGGAGTGCGGCATATGCGCCGGACAGGTGCCGGGCGCAGGCGTCCTCCCGCGGTCAGAACGCGTTCGTGAAGCCCCAGAGCATCTCGCGTGGGCGCTCGGCGCGCTCGCGCAGGTCCGCGACCATCGCCGCGAGCACGGGGTGGTCGAGGGTGCGCAGGGTCTCAAGGTCGACCTCGCAGAGGTCGGGGAGCGGCGGCGCGGCGCCCTCGCCCTCGGTGCCGGTGTCAGGGCTCAGCGGTTCACTCATGGTCTCTCCCCGTGGTCGCCGTGCGCGGGTCCCGGTGCGCGCTCCGTCCCGTGCGGCACTCGCCGTCGAGTCCCGTCCGCGGTCGCCGGGCCGCCGTCCGCCGCGGTGGCGCGTACGGTCCGGGGCGCGGTCCCCGCGGGGCGTGCCGCCGCCCCGGGGGTGCCGCACAGCACGCGGCGGCGTCCGGATCGTACGGTCCTCCGCTCAACGCCTCCCGGAATCGGTCGCTTTCGCTCGGTGGGCGACCCAGTGTGGTCGCTCCATGTCATGGGCAGCCGCCCGCCACCATTGAACGCTCACGGCTCCAGCTCCGCCAGACGGTCCAGCGTCTCCTCCCCCTCCTCGCCGCCGCCCCCGGGCAGTTTGCGCCACTGCTCGCGGGCCGCCCGGTAGGCGTCGCGGGCCGCGCGCGGACGGGCCGCCTCGGCATAGGTGCGCCCCCGTCCGTCATGGGCGCGCGCCTGGAGCGCGACCGCCTCCTCGGCGCGCCAGGTCAGGGCGGGGGTCGCGCCGTTGGCGCCCGCCTCGGCGCGGCGCGCCGCCTGCGCGGCCTCCCGGAACGCCTCCGCCGCCTCGTCGAGGCGGGTCGGGCGGTGGAGCACCCGGTGCGCGTCGAGGCGCGCGGCGCCCAGTTCGAGCCAGCAGCGCGCCGCCGTGAGCGGGTCGCGCGCCTCGCGCGCGGCCAGCCCGAAGAGGTACTCGGCCTCCCGCAGGTCGACCCGGTCCTCCGCGATGCGGTGCCTGATCATCAGGGCGCGGCCCAGCATCAGCAGCCGGTCCGCCTGGTGCGGGTCGCCGAGCGCGGTCTCGGCCCGGCAGTCGCGCAGCACCTGCACGGCCGCGTGCACGTGCTCGGCGCCGTCGGGCAGCGAGGCCCGCCGCAGCAGCGCGCTCCCCCACTCGGCCAGCACATCGGCGTGGGCGGCCGTGTCGCGCGGCACCCCCCGGGCGGCGAGCGCGAACGACCTTATGGCCTCGTGGAGTTCGGCAGGACCGCGGCCCTCGTCCGCCCGGTACCTGGCGAGCCTGAGGCGGGCCTCGCGCAGCCTGAGCTGGGCGCTGAGCCGCTCGTCGCGGACGATGCCGAGGGCCCGGCCGACCAGGGTGAGCCCGTCGTCGAGGGCGTCGCCCGAGGCCAGCAGCGCGTCGGCGAGGTCGAGTACGGTGCCCGCCTGCGTGCCGCCGGTCTGATGCGCGCCGCTCTGCTCGCCGAGCGCGCTCCGCAGCGACCTGGCGGCCTGCTTCGCGTACAGCTGGGCCTGTTCTGTGTCCTCCGTGGCGCCGGAGAGCCGCAGCAGCGTACGGCCGAGGGCGAGCGGCAGCGCGGCGGGGCGGCTGCGCTGGTCGGGCCAGGCGTCGGAGAACGCCTCCAGCATGCCGACGGCGCTCTGGAGCAGCGCGGTGTCGTGGCCGAGCCGCCACTGGGTCTCCAGGGCGCGCACCCGCTCAAGGGTCAGCCGCAGCGCGTCGCCCGGCTCCATGCCGGGGCTCGCGCAGGCGGCCGTGTACTCGCGGTCGGCCCGCTGGAGCAGGTCGAGCGCGCCGCGCTCGTCACCGCGCCGCTGGAGGTCGTCGGCGGCCGCGTGCAGGATCGCGGCGAGCACCGCGCGCCCGCGTGCGCCCCCGGAGTGGTCGACGGCCCACCGGGCGGCGTCCTCGGCCTCCTTGAGGAGCCCGGGGCCGCCCTGCACCTCCCACAGGCGCAGCAGGCAGTTCGCGAGCGTGGTGCGGACCTCCGTGCGCCCCTCCTCCGTGACGTCCGAGCCGTCCCCGCCGCCGGCCTCCTGCCGCCCGGCGGGGCGCGCGTCGGCCGCGACGGCGCCCCGCAGCAGCTGCACCGCGTCGAGGAGGTGCTGCATCATGCCGTCCGCCTCGTACTCCCGCACGAGCGACCACGCGGTGCGGACCGCGTCGGGGGCGGGGCGCGGCTCGTCGCCCTCGGCGGTGCGGCGGCCGGGCAGAGGCATGAACTGTTCGAGAACGTGCGCCGCGACCTCGGCGAACGGGTGCGGCACCGCGGATCTGGCGCGCCGCGCCTCCTCCGGGTCGCCGTCCTCGTCCGGGGAGTACGGGGACCCGGCGGCGGGGCGCCGCACCGGCCAGTCGATGCCGGAGCGTCCGCTGTCGAGCTGGGCCGCGGCGACGGCCGGGAAGTTCCAACTGCCCTTGCCGAAGTGCCGCTCGATGTAGTCGGAGCAGTGCTTCAGGACGAGCAGGGCCTCCTCGCGGGTGAGGGGCGCGAGGAGTTCGTCCTGTACGCCGGGGTCGAAGGCGTACCAGGGCCCGCCGTTCGCCGGGGCGTTCCGCTCAAGCCGCATCAGCCCGCCGAGCAGCACCTCCGCCAGCTCCGCCGGGCCGGAGTCGGGCAGCATCGTGCGCTGCACGAGCTGCATCACCGGCATCCACAGGGGCGCGGCCGCCAGGTATCCGGCGAGGCGGCCGGCGTCCCGCGACGACGCCGAGCGGAACCTGCGCACCACCTGCGCCGCGTGCAGCGGCTGCCCGCGGCGCGGCACGGCCGTCGCGGGCTGGTCGGGGCGCACCCAGCCGACCGCACCGTCCGTGTGGCCTGCGCCCGTGCCGGACAGCAGGGCCGCCCAGGCGCCGAGCGAGGCGGCGACGGGCGGCAGCACCGGCACGGCGACCGCGCCCGCTGCGCGCGCCGGGGCGCCACGTCCGACCAGCCGCAGCGTGCCCGCGTTCGCGCCCTCGCCGCGCGCGAGCACCCCGTACGTCACGGGCAGGGCCGTGCGGCTCCACAGCCGCTGCGGCAGGGGCTGGAGCACCGCGACGGGCGCGAGCCCGGCGAGCCGGTGCAGCAGGCGGTGGGCCTGGCCGCTGTACCAGAGCGGGCCTGCGCAGTCGCTGACCAGGATCGTGATGCGGCCGCCCGTGGGGTCGCAGAGCCGTTCCGCGGGGCCGAGCGCGGCGGCGGCCGGGTCCATGCTCGCGGAGACGGCGGGCTCCCCGTCGGGGCCCTGGTGGAGGTAGCGGGTGCGCACATCGCGGAAGGCGCCCAAATGGCCGAAAATATCTTCCAGTTCGGCGATGAGCTGCTGCCACACGAGCATCGAGGACGATACGTCCATCACCAGCTGGAGGTCCACGTCGGGACGCGGCTCGGCGCGGTGCACGGGCATGATGAGGCCGCCCGCGCGTGCGCTGAGGTCGGCCGTGGCCGCCTCGTCGAGCTCCGTCCGCGCGGGGGCGGTGGAGCGGCGGTAGCGCTGGAGCGGGCGCAGCGCGCGCTGCAGGCCGAGCGTGGCGGGCAGCGCGTTCGCGGTGGGGACGCCGAGCGGCAGCACGGCGCCGCCGGGGACCCCGGGCGCGAGGCCCGCCCGGGGGCGCCCGCCGGGGCCGCCGGGCGGTCCTGAGCCCAGGCGGTCGTTCCCGTCGTCGGCGCGCGGCGCGCCGAGCGCGACCCGCGGGTCGGTGGGCGGGCGTGCGGGGTCCTGGGGGTCGGCGGTGCCGTCCGTGCCGTTCACGGGTGCGGTGTTCCCGCCGTCCTGCGCGCCGCTCACACCGTCCACGGCGTTTTCCCCCGGCTGCGCGCCACCGGGTCCCGGGGGCCCGGACCGCCCGCCCGGCTCCGGTAACGGGGCGAGGTGCCCCGCGAGCCACAGCACGTCGCAGAGCTGGCGCGCGTCCGGGTCGAGCCCGGCCTGGCGCAGCCGGGCCACGAACGCCGCGAGCGCGGCGCGCTCCCCGCCGGGCGCCGCCGGGCCGCCGGGGCCGCCGTCCCTGGCCGGTACGCCGGACATCAGCGCATCACCTCGGCCGGTCGAGCCGCTGGATGAGCAGGTCGGCCAGGCGCTCACGGCTCTGCGGGGCCGCGATCCCCGTCAGGTACACGGCGTTGAGCAACTGGTCGGTGGCGATCTGCTGGCGCTGGGAGCGCTCGAAGAACTGGGAGATGAGGTCGCTGCCCGCCCGCGCCGCGTCCTCCCCGAGGTGCGCGGTGACGAAGGTGGAGAGCCGCTGGTGGTCGGGGCGGCCCAGTTCGAGGTGGATGCAGCGGCGCAGCAGCGGCGCCGGGAAGTCCCGCTCGCCGTTGCTGGTGAGGACGGTGAACGGGAAGGCGCGGCACTGCACACGGCCGCCCTTGACGGTGACCTTGGTGCCGTCGTGGGTGAGGACCTGGGCCTCGCCGTCCGGCAGCCGGTCGGCGATGCGCTCCAGTTCGGGGATGGCGAACTCGCCCTCCTCCAGCACGTTCAGCAGGTCGTTGGGGAGGTCGATGTCGCTCTTGTCCAGTTCGTCGATGAGCAGGACGCGCGGCCGGTCGGACGGCAGGAGCGCGGTGCCCAGCGGGCCGAGGCGGATGTAGCTGCCGACGTCGGCGGTCGGTTCTGTGCCGGAGTCCCCGCGGTGGGAGGCGAGTTGGACGTCCTGGAGCCGGGCGATCGCGTCGTAGTGGTAGAGGCCGTCGACCAGCCGGGTCCTGCTGACGATGGGCCAGCGCAGCACCCGGCCGAGGCCGAGTTCGGCGGCGACGGAGTGGGCCAGGGTGCTCTTGCCCGCGCCGGGGCTGCCGGTGACGAGCAGCGGGCGGCGCAGGTAGAGGGCCGCGTTGATCATCTCCAGCTCCTCCGCGCCCGGCCGGTGCAGCTCTGCGCGGTGCCGGTGGACGCCGAGGCGCCGGTCGGCGGACTCGTCCTCACCGCTCTCGTGCGACGCCGCGTCCCGGCCCGTGAAGTCCCGCCAGGGCGGCGGCGGGGGCAGCCGGGTGATGCCGTCGTGCGGTTCGCCCGCGCCGCGGTAGATGAGCCACTCGCTGGTTTCGCTCATAGCGTGTCCCTCATGGTCGTCGCTCGGCCGTCCGGTGTCGGTGACGCGGGGCGTGGTGCGCGGCGGGCCCCCGGGGCGGGTGCGGCGGGAGGACGCCGGTGGTGCGGGTCACGGCGCGTTCAGCAGGAGGCCGGGGCCGGGCAGCGGGTGGCGGGGGTCGTCGTAGAACAGCGCCACCTGGTCCGACCAGTAGGTCTCGGTCCTCTTCTGCCAGACTCCCTGCCGCAACTCATGGATTTTACCGGGGAGATGACCGGCCGTCCGCATCTCGGTGACCACCCGGGCGGCCTTGCGGTGCACATCGGCGCAGAGCGCCTCAGGGCCGGTCTCCGTCTCCCTGCGCAACAGCAGGACGCGGTAGCCGGTGCGGGCGAGCCGGGCGAAGCCCTCCGCCGCCTCAGGTCCCGGCCGCCGGCCGAAGTGGCACAGCACGGGCACGGTCTCGTGGGCGAGCGAGGCCAGCCGCTCCTCGCCCTCGACGGCGACCGGGTCGCCGTCCTGGCAGTCGACGTCCTCGGTGCGCATGCCCACCGTGTGCAGGTGGTCCCAGCGGGCCTGCTCCCCGGTGGCGCCGTCGAACGGCTCGGGGTCGAGGCAGCGCACCACCACGGGCCGCTGCACGCCGAGCGGCGGCATCCCCGGCACCACGCTCCACCGCTCCACGTCGAGGCCCAGCTCTCCCTGGCTCAGGGCGACTTGGAGGACCGCGGGCTCGTCGGGCTCGTCGCACTGGCGGAACGCCTCGGCGAGCGGGCCCGCCAGTGCGCCCGGCAGCTCGCCGAGCACCGTGCCGGTGCCGTCCCCTATGGCGTCGACCTCGCCGTTGAAGTGGGCGACGCCGACCCGCCAGTCGTAGCTGTCGCGCTCCCAGCCCCGGGGTTCGAGTTCGAGCAGGACACTGGCGCGCTCGCCGGGTCTTGGCCGCTCGCCGTACACGGGCAGGGCGCGGCGCTGCGCGCGGTCGGTGCGCTCACGGCTCTCGGCCCACAGCTGCCGCAGCTCGCCGCGGAAGGAGCGGGTCAGCCGGTCCCTGGCGAGCTCGCGCACCCAGTGGTACAGGGCCTCCTCCGCCCCGGCGGTCGCGGCGGTGACGTACGGCCGCTCGGCGGCGACTGCGCTCATGCAGTAGCGCAGGACCAGTTCGAGGTCGGCGGGGCCGCCGTGGGTCTCGCGCAGCTCACCGAGGCCGTCGCGCCAGCTGCGCGGCGCGGGCACCGGCTGGGTGCCGCGGCCGCCGCGCCGCCCCTCGGCCCTGCCGATCAGGTCGAGGAGGCTCGACGTGCTGACGGGCGGCGGGAGTTCGGCGAGCCGGCCGAGCAACTCGACGCGGTGCGCCGGCCCGAGGACGCGGCCCGCGCCCTTCTCAAGACGCGCCTGCACGTCGGTCCAGCTGTCCTCGGGGCCCGGGTGGTGGTGGCGGTCGCGGTGGTAGCGGTCGTGCGCGTGGCACACCGCGTGGTACGTGTCGTGCGCCTCGTCGCGCAGGAGGCCCGCGGGCGAGGGCAGGGTGCGCAGCTGCTCGACCCCGACGGCCGTGCCGCCGTCCGACCCGATGCTGCGGGACTTGATCACGCCGATCACCTGGCCGCGCCGCGGGTCGACGACGGGCCCGCCCGACATGCCCTCCGTGAGCACGTCGTCGCCGAGGCGGATCTGCGTGCCGACCGTGCCGAGGTCGCGGCCGCGTGCGCTGACGACGATCTCCAGCGCCCCGTCGACCTCGGCCCAGCCCGCCCAGAGCACCTTGCCGCCGTCGAACCGCTTGGCGACGCGCTCCGCGAGATAGACGCACGGGTGCGCGGTCGGGGTGTCGAGGCGGATCAGGGCGAGGTCGGGCGGCGGCACCCGGCGGCCCGGCTCGGGCGGCGCGGTCTCGCCCTCGGGCAGCACGGCGGTGAGGGTCCCGGCCACCGCGCGCTCGCCCCCGCCGTCCGGGTCGGCGAAGACCACCGTCACCTGGCACACCTCCCCCTGCCGCTCGCCCATCAGGCCTACGTGGGCGCATGTCAGCACCCAGTTGGGAGCGACGAAGAAGCCGCTGCCCAGGAAGGACCCCGGCCCGTGGGGGTCATACCCGGGGCCGGGCCGATGGATGCGCACGGTCGCGGCCGTCACGAGGCTCGCGAGAGCGGCGAGGGGTTCGTCCGGCGCGTAGTACGCGCCGTCCCCCTCCCCGTACGTCACTCTCCGCTCCCCGCGCCGGGCGCGCCGCCGCCCGGATGCGCCGCTGCGCCGGTCCCCGCCCCGGCGGACGGGGGCGTCTGCGGGGGTACGGGGGCGCTCGCGGGAGCGGCAGGGGACGCGGCGGGGGCGGTCAGGTCCGGTGGCCCGCCGTGCCAGTTGAGGGTGACGGTGATGCCGCCCTTCGCCTCGCCGTCCGCGATCAGCCCGACGACCTTGCCCGCCCTGGCGGTCAGTTCGATGGAGAACTCGACGCTGACCTCGTCGGGCCGTACGGCGCGCAGCGGCGCGGCGAGCGACCTGGCGACGCTCGCGACCACGTCCCCCAGGTCCTCCACCCGCGCGGCGACGCGCCGGCCCGCGCCGACGTCGGAGAACCGCAGCCCGCCCGAGGGCTCCTCCAGGGCCTCGGCCCCGGAGACCCTGGCCCATACGGGCGTCCCGTCGGGCATCTCCACCAGCGTGACGCGACTTCCGGAATCCACCACGACATCCCCCGATCCTGACGCCCCGTCGGTGCGGCCCCGAGTCCCGCAGGGTAGCGGCAGTGGACACGGGGACGCGAGGTCACACGGGCCGCCACCGGGACAGACGCCCCGCGGCGGCCTCCGGTTCTCGCCCCGACCTGGGCCCTTTACGCTGACGGGCATGTACTTCACCGATCGGGGCATCGAGGAGCTCGCCTCCCGCAGGGGCGAGGAAGAGGTCACCTTCGAATGGCTGGCCGAACAACTGCGGATCTTCGTCGACCTCAATCCCGACTTCGAGGTGCCGGTCGAGCGGCTTGCGACCTGGCTGGCCCGGCTGGACGACGACGAGGACGAGGACGACGCGTAACGGACCCGACCGGACGCCGCAGACGCCGCAGACGCCGCAGACCACACCGACCACACAGGGGACGCAGGCGGCACAGACGGTGAGAACGGCGCGGCCGACGCGTCGGAGGACGACGTCCGATCGCGCCGTGGCGTGGCGTGGCGTGGCGTGGTCGCGGGCCTGCGACCACCCACCTCCCTCATCCACGACATATCGCGTCCTGTCAAAGGACGCGATATATTGTGTCCCGTCATGCCGTGGACGGGTCCCGGCGCGCCCCGCGCGCCCGGGACGGATCGGGGGCCATCGATGTCACAGCTGCCGCGGTCGACCTGGCGGGTCGCCGAGCCGCACACCCTCACCTTCGACCTGACCGAGCAGCCGCTCACCGCCCTGCGCGTACGCGTCGTGGGCGGCACGGTCAACGTGGTCGGCGCCGACCCCGCCGCCCTCGCCGCGCAGGGCGGCGCGCGCCTGGAGATCAGCGACATCCAGGGCCCGCCACTCGTGGTGACCAGGGACGGCGGCACGCTCGGCGTCGGGTACGGGGACCTGACGAGGCAGGGCCTGCTCGACTGGCTCGGCGGCCGGCGGGGGCACGGCCGCAGTGCCGTCGTCTCCCTCACCGTCCCCTGGTCCGCCTCGGCCGAGGTCGGCTTCGTCGGCGCGGCGGCCGTGGTGTCGGGGATGCGGGGCCGTACCGAGGTGCGGGGCGTCACGGGCGACGCGACACTGGTCCGCCTCCGCGGCGGGGTGCTCGCCGAGACGGTGTCCGGCGCGGTGGAGGCGCAGGCCGTCACGGGCGCGCTGCGCTTCCACTCGGTCTCGGGCGACCTGACGGTGGTGGAGGGCGCGGGGTCGTCCGTACGGGCGGACTCCGTCAGCGGCGCCATGGTGCTCGACCTCGACCCGGCGGCCGGCCCCGCGGACATCCGGCTGAGCACGGTCTCGGGCGAGGTCGCGATCCGGCTGCCGTACCCGGTGGACACCGAGGTGGAGGCGAACACCGCCGGCGGGCGGGTCAGCAGCGCGTTCGAGGACCTCAGGGTGACCGGCGGGTGGGGCGCGAAGAGGCTCAGCGGGACGCTCGGTTCCGGCGGCGGCACGCTGCGCGCGTCCACCGTGTCCGGCGCGATCGCCCTGCTGCGCAGGCCACCGGCCGAGGACCTGGCGGACGCCGGGCCCGCCCGTACGAAGGAGCTGTGACATGCCGCCCGTCTTCGCCCACGGCCGCCTGCGGCTGTATCTGCTCAAGCTCCTCGACGAGGCGCCCCGCCACGGGTACGAGGTGATCAGACTGCTGGAGGAGCGCTTCCAGGGCCTGTACGCGCCCTCGGCGGGCACGGTCTATCCGCGGCTGGCGAAGCTGGAGTCCGAGGGCCTCGTCACGCACGCCACCGAGGGCGGCCGCAAGGTCTACTCGATCACCGACGCGGGCCGCGCCGAGCTGGCCGGGCGCGGCGGGGAACTCGCCGAGCTCGAACTGGAGATCCGCGAGTCGGTCTCCGAGCTCGCCGCGGAGATCCGCGACGACGTACGCGGCGCGGCCGGGCGGCTGCGCAGCGAGATGCGCGCGGCGGCGCGGGCCTCGGACCCCGGCGAGGCGGCGGGCACAGGCGCGGACGCGAGCGGGGACCAGGAGGCGTGGTGGACGACGCGCGAGGAGATGCGCCGCGCCAAGCAGGAGTGGAAGGAGCAGGCGCGGCGGGCGAAGGACGAGTCGCGCCGGGCCCGTGAGGAGGCGCAGCGCGCGCGGCGGCAGGCCAAGGAGGCGCAGGACTTCGCCCGTGACGAGGTGCTGCGGATGGCCCGCCAGGTGCAGGAGCAGGTGCAGGTCCACTTCGCGCGGGGCGACTGGCCGACCGGCGTGCGGGAGGGCCTGTCCGAGATCGCGGGCCGGCTGAGCGGTCTGGCGACGGGCCGCCCCGGCACGGCGTACGGCGCGGAGTCGGACCGCACGCAGCCCACGGCGGGCCCGGCCTCGGACCGCACGGGATCCCCGGACGGCCCGGCCTCGGACCGCACGGGATCCCCGGACGGCCCGGCCTCGGACCGCACGG
>NZ_BAABEP010000033.1:36658-53087 GCF_039540215.1 Streptomyces tremellae | reverse complement strand
GGCCCGGCCTCGGACCGCACGGGATCCCCGGACGGCCCGGCCTCGGACCGCACGGAGCACCCGAGGGGCTCGGGGTCGGACCGCACGGAGCCGCAGGGCGGCCCGGCGCCCGGCCGTACGGACCCCTCGCGGGCGCCGGGCGGGCCCGCCGCCGGGGTCGGGGGCGTCCGGGCCGGCCGCGCCACCGGGGCGGAGGACGCCTGGGCCGCCGACGCGCCCTCGACGGACAACCCGGGGCGCGACCTGGAGCGCCTTCTCGACCGCCTCAGGGACGATGTGCGCGACGCGGCCCGCGACCACGGGGTGACGCGCGCGCAGCTGGGCGAGGCGCGCCGCCACCTGTCGACGGCGGCCGCCCGCATCACGGCGCTCCTGCAGACGGGGCGCCCCGGGCCCGACCGCCCCGATCGCGGGGGCGCCTGACGCGCCGCCGCGCCCCGCTCAGCGGGTCAGGACGAGCTTCCCGAAGAGGTTCCCCTCCGCCATCCGCGCGAACGCGTCCCGCGCCCGGTCCATGGGCAGCACGTCGTCGATCACGGGCCTGACGCCCGTGGCCGCGCAGAAGGAGAGCAGGTCCTCCAGCTCGTCCCGCGAGCCCATCGTGGAGCCCACGACCCTCAGTTCGAGGAAGAAGATCCGGGTCAGCTCCGCGTTGGAGGGGCGGTCGCCGCTGGTCGCACCGGAGATCACCACCGTGCCGCCGGGCCGGAGCGACGTGATCGAGTGGGACCAGGTCGCGGCGCCCACCGTCTCGATCACCGCGTCGACCCGGTGCGGCAGCCGCTCGCCCGGCTCGAAGGCCGCGACCGCGCCCAGCGCGACGGCGCGCTCACGCTTGGCCGCGTCGCGGCTCGTCGCGTACACCCGAAGCCCCGCGGCGCTGCCGAGGACCACGCAGGCGGTGGCGACGCCGCCACCCGCCCCCTGCACGAGGACCGAGTCGCCGGGCCGCACGCCCGCGTTGGTGAACAGCATCCGGTACGCGGTGAGCCAGGCGGTCGGCAGGCAGGCGGCCTCCTCGAAGCTGAGCTCCCTCGGCTTCGGCAGCACGTTCCACGCGGGCACGGTGACCCGCTCGGCGAACGTGCCGTCGTACGTCTCGGTGAGGATGGACCTGCGCTCCTTCGGGCCGACGCCGTGGCCGGTCTCCCCGATGACGGAGTGGACGACGACCTCGTTGCCGTCCTCGTCGACTCCCGCTGCGTCGCAGCCGAGGATCATCGGCAGCCGGTCGGCCGGCAGCCCCACCCCGCGCAGCGACCAGAGGTCGTGGTGGTTGAGGGACGCGGCCCTGACGGTGACGGTGGTCCAGCCGGGCCGGGCCGCGGGATCCGGACGCTCCCCCAGCTCAAGGCCGTTGAGAGGCTGGTCCTTGTCGATGCGTGCTGCGTAGACGGCGAACATGCGACGACGATAGGGGCGCCCCTGGCACGGCGGAACACACCGCTCGTGTGACGCGCGCCCCGCCCGTGGCATGTGTGCACTCCGCCCGCAGGGGGCGCAGCCGCGGACGTCCCGGCCGAGGCGCGGGCAGACCGCCGCTCGCGGGGCGCGCGGGTCCGGCCCGCGCGCCCCTGCGGCGGTCAGCGGCGCGCGACGCCGTCCACCCGCGCGGCGGCCGCCACCGCGGCCGTGACCGCGGGGGCCACCCGCTCGTCGAAGGGCGAGGGGATGACGAAGTCGGCCGCCAGGTCGTCGCCCACGACGTCCGCGAGCGCGTCGGCCGCGGCGATCTTCATGCCCTCGGTGATGCGGGAGGCCCGCACCTGGAGCGCGCCCGCGAAGATGCCGGGGAAGGCGAGCACGTTGTTGATCTGGTTGGGGAAGTCGCTGCGGCCGGTCGCCACGACGGACGCGTACGTGTGCGCGACCTCCGGGTGGACCTCGGGATCCGGGTTGGCCATGGCGAAGACGAACGCGCCCTCGGCCATCGACGCGACGGCCGCCTCGGGCACGGTGCCGCCCGAGACGCCGATGAACACGTCCGCGCCCTTGAGCGCCGACTCGATCGAGCCGGTGAGTCCCGTCCTGTTGGTGAGTCCCGCGATCTCCCGCTTGACGTCCGTGAGGTCGTCGCGGTCGGCGCTGACGACACCCCTGCGGTCCGTCACGGCCACGTCGCCGATCCCCGCCGCCAGCAGGAACTTGGCGATGGCGACGCCCGCGGCGCCCGCGCCCGAGATCACCGCGCGCAGGTCGCCGAGGCGCCGGCCGGTGAGCCGGGCCGCGTTGCGCAGGGCGGCCAGCGTGACGACCGCGGTGCCGTGCTGGTCGTCGTGGAAGACCGGGATGTCGAGCCGCTCCTGGAGCTTGCGCTCGATCTCGAAGCACCGCGGTGCCGCGATGTCCTCCAGGTTGACCCCGCCGAACGAGGGCGCGAGCCGCACGACCGTCTCCACGATCTCGTCCACGTCGGTGGTGCCGAGTGCGATCGGCACCGCGTCGACCCCGCCGAACTGCTTGAAGAGGATCGCCTTGCCCTCCATCACGGGCAGGGACGCCTCAGGGCCGATGTCGCCGAGCCCGAGCACCGCGGTGCCGTCCGTGACCACGGCCACGACCTGCGACTTCCACGTGTAGTCGTGGACCAGCTCGGGCTTCTGCGCGATCGCGGTGCACACGCGCGCGACGCCGGGGGTGTACGCGAGGGAGAGCTCGTCCCTGTCCCGCACGGGCACGGTCGACCGCACGGCGAGCTTGCCGCCCCTGTGCAGGGCGAAGGCCGGATCGAAGGGCTCGTCGGACTCGGTGTCCTGCTCCGCGCCGCTGCGCGGGTTGACGATCTCCGCTGCCATGTGTTGTGTCCCCTTTTGAGTCGTTCGTTCGAGGGTGGTGCCGGGGGTGCCGTCCTGATCGGACGGTGGCCGACGCGCCGCACGCGCGTCCTCAAGTCCCGGTGGGGAAAAGTCCTTCATACCCGACGGGCGGCATCGCCACGCGCGCCGGAGCACGGTGTGGACGGCCGGAGATTCTCCGGCCGGGAAGAGACGTCCCGGAGGAAGGCCCCGCCGCCGGGAGGCGGCCGGGGTGCAGGTTCGGGGGTGACCCGTTATCCGATTTTGACATGCCCGGCGTCCTGAAGCCGCCTGTCCGAATGGCAGGATGCCACTCATCACACACGGTCGCGACACCCGAAGAAGTGTGCACGTCCACCTGGCAGACACCCGCTGCCGCCACAAAACGGTGACCCACCTCGGAGGACTTCGAACATGAGCACCATCCCTCGCACCACCGCCGCGAGGTCGCGGATCGCCGCCGTCGGCGCGCTCGCGGTCGCGGGCGCGCTCGTCCTGACGGGCTGCGGCGACCAGACCAAGAAGGACGGCGGGGGCGGCTCCGCCCAGGCGTCCGGGACCGCGGGCGGCGGGGCGCTGCACGACAAGCTGCCGCAGCAGATCAGGGACAAGGGCGTGCTCACGGTCGGCTCCGACATCGCGTACGCGCCGGTCGAGTTCACCGACAAGTCGGGCAGGACCGCGGGTATGGACCCCGACCTGGGCGCGGCCCTCGGCAAGCAGCTCGGCGTGAAGGTCCAGTTCGAGAACGGCACCTTCGACTCACTGGTGACCGGCCTGCGCGCCAAGCGCTACGACATGATCATGTCGGCCATGACGGACACCAAGGACCGGCAGAACGGCGTCGAGGACGGCAAGAAGGTCGGCGCGGGCGTCGACTTCGTCGACTACTACAGCGCGGGCGTCTCGATCTACACCCAGAAGGGCAAGACCCAGGGGATCAACGGCTGGGGCGACCTCTGCGGCAAGACCATCGTGCTGGAGCGCGGCACGGTCTCCGAGGACCTCGCCAAGTCCGAGGCGAAGAAGTGTCCCGCGGGCAAGCCGCTCAAGATCGAGCCGTTCGACACCGACCAGCAGGCGCAGGTGCGCCTCAGGAGCGGCGGCGCCGACGCCGGTTCCTCGGACTCCCCCATCGCCGCGTACGCGGTGAAGACGTCCGGCGGGGGCAAGGACTTCCAGCTGGTCGGCAAGACCGTCCAGGCCGCCCCGTACGGCATCGCCGTGACGAAGGGCGACACCCGGCTGACCCAGGCGCTGGGGGGCGCGCTCGACGCGATCATCAAGAACGGCGAGTACCGGAAGATCCTGGAGAAGTGGGGCGCCCAGGACGGCGCCGTGACCTCGGCCACGATCAACGGCGGCAGCTGACCCGCGGCGCCGCCGCCGCGCACGCCCGCGCGGCGGGGCGCACCGGACCGAGGCCGCGAGGACCGAGAGGCAGACAAGACCTGTGAGTGTCGACACCAACAACAAGGCGGAACCCGCCGACTCCGTGCCCGCACCGCCGGAGGCCATCCGCGCCATCCCGGTGAAGCACTACGGGCGGTACGTCTCCGGCGCGATCGCCGTGGCCGTGCTCGCCCTGATCATCTACGCCTTCGCCCAGGGCAAGGTGAACTGGGGCGCCATCCCCGACTTCTTCTTCGACGGCCGCGTGCTCGCGGGCGTCGGCAAGACCCTGCTCCTGACGGTGCTCGCGATGCTGATGGGCGTCGTGCTCGGCGTCATCCTGTCCGTGATGCGCCTGTCGAAGAACCCGGTGACCTCGTCCATCTCGTGGTTCTACATCTGGTTCTTCCGGGGCACGCCGGTCTACGTCCAGCTGCTGGTCTGGTTCAACCTGGGCCTGGTCTTCGAGTACATCAACCTCGGGCCGATCTACAAGGACTACTGGTCGTCCTTCATGACGCCGTTCCTGACAGCGCTGCTCGGCCTCGGCCTCAACGAGGCCGCGTACATGGCGGAGATCTGCCGCGCGGGCCTGCTGTCCGTGGACGAGGGCCAGACCGAGGCGTCGCAGGCGCTCGGGATGAGCCACGGCAAGACGCTGCGGCGCATCGTGATCCCGCAGGCGATGCGGGTGATCGTGCCGCCGACGGGCAACGAGGTCATCAACATGCTGAAGACGACGTCGCTCGTCTCGGCCGTGCAGTACTCCGAACTGCTGCGCGTGGCCCAGGACATCGGGCAGACCTCGGGCGCGGCGGCCGAGATGCTGTTCCTCGCGGCCGCCTGGTACCTGATCCTCACGACGGTCTTCAGCGTCGGCCAGTTCTACCTGGAGCGGTACTACGCGCGCGGTTCGAGCCGCGCGCTGCCGCCGACGCCCTGGCAGCGCGTGAAGGCCAACGTGCTCTCGCTGGGCACCCGTTCCGGAGGAGGTGTCACCGCGTGACCGCGATGGTGAAGGCCGAGGGCGTGCACAAGTCCTTCGGCGCGGTGGAGGTGCTCAAGGGCATCGACATCGAAGTCGCGCCCCGTGAGGTGTTCTGCCTGGTCGGCCCCTCGGGGTCGGGCAAGTCGACGTTCCTGCGGTGCATCAACCACCTGGAGAAGATCAACGCCGGGCGCCTGTACGTCGACGGCGAGCTGGTCGGCTACCGGCAGCAGGGCGAGAAGCTGTACGAGCTGCGCGACAGCGAGGTGGCGCTCAAGCGGCGCGACATCGGCATGGTCTTCCAGCGCTTCAACCTGTTCCCGCACATGACGGCCGTCGAGAACGTCATGGAGGCGCCCGTCCAGGTCAAGCGGGAGTCCAGGGCCTCGGCGCGGGCCCGCGCCGAGCGGCTGCTCGACCGGGTCGGGCTCTCGGACAAGGCGGGCAACTACCCCTCGCAGCTCTCCGGCGGCCAGCAGCAGCGGGTGGCGATCGCCCGCGCACTGGCGATGGAGCCGAAGCTGATGCTGTTCGACGAGCCGACCTCGGCGCTCGACCCTGAGCTGGTGGGCGACGTGCTCGACGTGATGCGCGACCTGGCGTCGGACGGCATGACCATGATCGTGGTGACCCACGAGATGGGCTTCGCCCGCGAGGTCGGGGACGCGCTGGTCTTCATGGACGACGGCGTGGTCGTGGAGTCGGGCCACCCGCGCGACGTCCTGACCGCCCCGCGGCACGAGCGCACCAAGGCGTTCCTCTCCAAGGTGCTGTGACGGCGGGCTCGCCGACCGGGGGCGCGCGGCGCGGGGGTACGGGGGCGGCGCGGCGCGCGCCCCGTGCCCCCGCCGTCCGTTTCCCCGCCGTCCGTTCCTCCGCTGGCCGTTTCCCCGCGCGCGGGCGGTCGCTGCGGTCACTTCAGCGCGAGGACGACCGAGTCCGTGGGCGAGGCCCACACGGCGCGCACCTCGTCGAAGCCGGCCGCGCGCAGCGCCGCGACATGCCAGTCGAGGGACGGCGTCTCGCCCTCGGCGTGGCTGCCGTAGATCCGGAACCGCTCGGCGGTCGGCTCCGCAAGCGCCGGGTCGGCCGCCGCGGCCTGCCACCACTCGTCCCAGCCGAGGACGCCCGCGGCCCGCTCCCGGTCCATGCGGGCGTGCCGGTGGGCGCGCTCGGCCGCGTCGATGCGCGGGGTGCCGGAGTGCGGCATGTGGTCGGCGTTGAGGAAGACGCCGCCGTCCCTGGTGAGGCCGGCGATCCGCCCGTACAACTCGGCCAGCGGCTCCCGGCGCAGCCAGTGCAGCGCGGTCGCGGTGAGCACCGCGTCGTACGTCGCGTACGGCAGGGCCGCGGTCCAGCCGGGGTCCGTGAGGTCGGCGGTGACGAAGGTGGCACGGTCGTCGCCCGCGAAGGTGCCGCGCGCGATGGCGAGCAGGGCTGGGTCGAGGTCGACACCGGTGCTCGTGGCCCCGGGGAACCGCTTGAGCAGCCGGTCCGTGATACTGCCCGTACCGCACGCCAGGTCGAGCACGCGCGGCTCGGGCCCCGTGAGGGCCTCGACCATGTCGAGCATGACCCGGAAGCGGTCCTCGCGGTCCGGCATGAACCACTCCTGCTGGCGATCCCAGCTCTCCTGCCAGGCCCACCAGTCGGTACCCTCCGCCGCCTCCGGTCCGCCCTGTGCCCGTACCACGTCCGCCATGGGAAGCCCTCCGCCCCTGCTGAGTCCTGTGTGCCGTTCCCCGCTCTGCGCGGGACCCGCGGCTGTTTCCCCGCGAGAGCACATCCGTAATACCCTGATTGCGAAAGCGACCATTACGCCGCCCCGCCCGGAAACCCTAGACCGCAGCCGTAAGGACTACAAGTGGACCTGGCCTCTTACTCGGACTACGCGGTGCGCCTCGTCAACACCGAGGAGCCGCTGCGCGGCACGGACGCCCTGACCTCGGTCGAGGCCGTACGGACCCTGTTCGGCGCCGCTTCCCAGGTGGCGCGGCGGGCGACGGACGCGGACGTGACCCGCCTGAGGTCCGTACGGGCCAGGCTGCGGGCCGTCTTCACGGCGGCGGACGAGGGCGACGAGCGGCTCGCCGTCGACCTCCTCAACGCCCTGCTGCTCGACTTCCCCGTCAGCCCCAAGGTGTCGGGCCACGACCTGCTCAACGAGGAGGGCAGGCCCGACTGGCACATGCACCTCGCGGAGCACACCTCCAACGCCACCGCCGCCTACGCGGCGACGGCCGCGATGGGCCTCGCCTTCCACCTCACCGGCTACGGGGTCGACCGCCTCGGCCTGTGCCAGGCAAGGCCCTGCCGCAACGCCTACCTGGACACCTCGACCAACCGCTCGCGCCGCTACTGCTCCGACCGGTGCGCGACGCGGGCGAACGTCGCCGCCTACCGGGCCCGCAAGCGCCTGGAGACCGAGCGGTCCGCGAGCACCGGCCGCACCGCGGAGGCCAGCCAGGCCAGCGTCGCGCCGACCGAGCGCTGACCCTCGCCGCGCGGCCGGTAGCGGCCGAGCACCCGGGCGAGCAGCAACTCGTCGGGCACCGTGCCGAACACCCGGCTGTCGCCCTCGGCCGCCGGGTTGTCGCCGAGCACCCACCAGCCGCCGTCGCGCCGCTCGACCAGCCGCTTGACGATGAGCAGGTCCTGCTGGAGCGGATGCTTCAGCACGGCGACGTCACCCGCCTTGACGGGCGCCCTGTACTGCACGAGCAGCTGGTCGCCGTGGACGAGGGTCGGGTACATGGAAGGACCCGTCACCTCGGCGATGCCCAGGGGCACCCGCGCCTCCCGCGGGTCCCGCCCCACCTCCGTCATCCGGCACCTCCCGGTCACACCGCACTCCGTCGTCGGTCCAATTCTGATGCCGGACTTTTGTCCTAAGCCCCAGGGGGCACTCGCGAAATCGGGCTTCCTACAGAGTAATGTCGCACCCGAGAAGACGATCACGAGGAAGGACAGCTCATGCTTTCCCGCCTGTTTGCTCCGAAGGTGAAGGTCAGCGCCCACTGCGACCTCCCCTGCGGCGTCTACGACCCCGCCCAGGCACGTATCGAGGCGGAGTCCGTCAAGGCCATCCAGGAGAAGATGGCCGGCAACGACGACCCCCACTTCCAGGCGCGCGCCACCGTCATCAAGGAGCAGCGCGCCGAGCTCGCCAAGCACCACGTCTCGGTGCTGTGGAGCGACTACTTCAAGCCCCCGCACTTCGAGAAGTACCCGGAGCTGCACCAGCTGGTCAACGACACCCTGAAGGCCCTGTCGGCCGCCAAGGGCTCCACGGACCCGGCCTCCGGCCAGAAGGCCCTGGACTACATCGCCCAGGTCGACAAGATCTTCTGGGAGACCAAGAAGGCCTGACCCCGCGTCATGCCCCCTGACCCGCGATCCCCGCGATCGCCAGGTCTCCGGCCGCACCCGCCCCGCCGCACCCGGCGGGGCGGGTGCCGTCGTTTCGCCGCCCTGCCCCGAGGGGGCGAGGCGGACGCGGGCGCCGCTAGGACGCCTTGCTCAGGGCGGGGTCGGTGCGCCAGACGAGGGCGAGTTCGGTGAGTGGTACGTCGAGGACCTCGCTGAGCCGGACGACGGTGCCGAACGCGGGCGTCGGGAGCCGGCCGGTCTCGATCTTGCGGAGGGTCTCGGGCGAGATCTCCGCCGCCGCGGCCACCTCGACGGGACTGCGCCCGGCCCGGGCGGCGCGCAGCGCGGCCCCGAGGCGTCGGCCCGCCTCGATCTGTTCGGGAGCGAGCGGGTGGCGAACCATGCGGTCATGCTAAAGGCGCAGGTGACCCGCGGCAACCACCCTTCGACCTGGTATAAATATACCTGTCGGCACCCCGCGGAGATCGAGGATCGCAGTGATCGAGCACAAATCGCCCAAGGACATCGAGCGCATGCGCGTCACCGGAGAGTTCGTCGGCCAGGTGCTCGCCGAACTCGGCGACCTCGCCGCGGTGGGCGTCAATCTGCTGGACCTGGAGCACCACGCCCGCCGCCGGATCAAGGAGCGCGGCGCGGAGTCCTGCTACTGGGACTACGCGCCCTCGTTCGGCAAGGGCCCGTTCCGCAACGTGGTGTGCCTCTCGGTCAACGACGCGGTCCTGCACGGACTTCCGCACAGCTACACGCTGCGCGACGGCGACCTGCTCTCCATGGACATGGCGGTCACCATCGACGGCTGGTCCGCGGACTCGGCGCACTCCGTCGTCGTGGGCACCCCGGCCCCCGAGGACCTGCGGCTGATCGAGGCGACCGAGGTCGCCCTGGAGGCCGCGATCGAGGTCGCCCTGCCAGGCAACCGGCTCGGGGACGTCTCCGCGGCCATCGGCGCCGTCGCCGCGGAGTACGGCTACCCGGTCAACCTGGAGTTCGGCGGGCACGGCATCGGCCGCACGATGCACGAGGACCCGCACATCCCCAACGACGGCCGCCCCGGCCGCGGCTGGAAGCTCCGCCCCGGCCTGACCATCGCCATCGAGCCCTGGTTCGCGGCCGGCACCAACAGGATCGTCTTCGACCCCGACGGCTGGACGATCCGCTCGGCGGACGGCTCCCGCACCGCCCACTCGGAGCACACGGTCGCCGTCACCGAGGCCGCCCCGCTCGTCCTCACCCGCCGCCCCGCACCCGCCAAGGCGCACCAGACCGCCCCACAGCCCCCGACACCCACCCGATGACAGGGCACGCCCCGCCCCCGCCGCGCCCCGTGAGCTGTGGGGTACGTGGGGCGTGCGAAAGTGGCGGGAAGAACGGCGCAAGGTCTCGCGCAGCCGTTCGAGGCTGACATAGGGTCACATTCCATGACGGGTTTGCCCTACGCGGCGATCGACAGCAGCAGCAGACCGCGCACCGCCGGCGTGTACGACTACCTGCTCGGCGGCCACGAGTACTACCGGGCCGACCGCGAGATCGGCGACCGCCTGCCCGCGCTGATCCGGGAGAGCGCCCGCCACAACCGGGAGTTCATGCGCCGGGCCGTGGCGTGGCTCGCGGGCCGCGGGGTGGACCAGTTCCTCGACATCGGCACGGGCTTTCCCGCCGAGCCCAACCTCCACCAGGTGGCGCAGAGCGTCAATCCGGCCGCCAGGGTCCTGTACACGGACAACAACCGGCTGATTCTGCGGTACGCGGAGGCGCTGCTCGTGAGCCATCCCGCGGGCGGCACGGACTACCTCCAGGCCGATGTGCGCGACCCCGCCGTGATCCTCGATCACGCGCGTACGGCCCTCGACCTGACCCGGCCCGTCGCGCTGTCGCTCACCGGGCTGCTGCACTTCGTGCCGGACTGCGCGGATCCGCACGGGCTCGTCGCCGAACTGGCGGCGGGGCTGCCGTCCGGCAGCCATGTGGTGCTCTCGCACGCCGGGTCCGACCTGCATCCCGAGTTGCTCCGGGACGTCCTCGACGCGTACGCGAGTGGCGGGGTGCAGCTGGTGCCGCGCGACCGCGCCGCCTGCGCCCGGTTCTTCGACGGTCTGGAACCCGTCGCCCCCGGCCTGGTCACCGCCACTGAGTGGTCCCCTGACGCCCCCGTGCCCGACCCGGCACCGACCGGCCTCTACGTGGGCGTGGCCCGGGTGCCCTGAGGCCGGGCCACGCGCGGGTCAGCCCTGCGCGGTGGGCCGTACGACGATCTCGTTGACGTCCACCTCGGGAGGCCGCCCCACCGCGTACGCGATCGCTCCGGCGACGGCCTCGGCCGGGATGGCGATCTCCATGCCGGCGCGCACCGCCTCGCGGGCCGCCTCGTCGCCGCTGCCCTCGGCGAGCTCGCTGCGGGTGAAGCCGGGGCTGACGACGGTGACCCGCACCTCGCGGCTCTCCTGGCGCAGTCCCTCGGAGATCGCCCGCACGGCGTACTTGGTCGCGCAGTAGACGGCGGCGGTCGGGTCGACCCGCAGCCCGGCGACCGAGGCGACGTTGACGACATGGCCCGAGCCCTGGGCCCGCATCTGCGGCAGCACGGCGGCGATGCCGTGCAGCACGCCCCGCACGTTGACGTCGATCATGCGGTCCCACTCGTCGGTGCGGACCGCGTCGAGCGGGGCGAGGGCCATCAGGCCCGCGTTGTTGACGAGCACGTCGATCCGGCCGTGCCGGGCACGAGCCGCCGCCGCGAACGCCAGGACGCTCTTTGGGTCCGTGACGTCGAGCACGTGGTGGTCGGCGCTGCCTCCGGCCGCCTCGATGTCCGCGGCGACCGCGGCGATCCGGTCGGCGCGGCGGGCGCCGAGCACGACCCGGTGGCCCGCGGCGGCGAGCCTGCGGGCGGTGGCCTCGCCGATGCCGCTGCTCGCGCCGGTGACGAGGACGACCAGGGACGCGGTGTCCTGCCGGGGAGCGGGGTCCGTGCCTGCGGTGGGACGGTGCGGTGTGCTGTTCATGTCCTGCCTTCGTGGGTCTTCCGGGGCACCCGGCGGGCGCCCCGGCGGGGCACGCGCGCCGCTCGTACGGCCGGGCGGGCGCGTCGGGCAGGGCGCGCGGACCTGCCGCGCGCCGCTCGGCACCGATCGTGCCGTCGCCCGGCGACCGGCGGCAGGACGCGTCTTCCTGGGTGCGGCACTCCTGGGACCGGCGACGCCGTACCCTGTGCCCATGGACGGCAGCGCACTGGGTGAGTTCCTTCGGGCCAGGCGTGCCCAGGTGGGCCCCGCCGACGTGGGCCTGCCCGCGGCCGGCGCCCGCCGGGTGGCGGGGCTGCGGCGGGAGGAGGTCGCGGTGCTCGCCGGGGTCAGCGCCGACTACTACACCCGGCTCGAACAGGGACGCGAGCGCAGCCCTTCGGGGCAGGTCGTGGACGCCATCGCGGACGCGTTGCGGCTGGGGACGGACGCCCGCTGGCACGCGTACCGGCTGGCCGGGCTGCTGCCGAGGTCCCCGGCGGACACCACCGCGACGGCCCAGGTACCGGTCCCCGCGGCCGGGCCCGGCGTACGGCCCGAGGCGGGCGAGCCGGTCGACCCGGCGCTGCTCCACCTGATGGCCGGCTTCCCCGCCGCCGCCGCGTACATCGTGAACAGCAGGCTCGACCTGCTGGCCTGGAACGCGCCGGCGGCGGCGCTCTGCGCCCCGCTCACCATCGGGCGCAACATGGTCCGCACCGTCTTCCTCGACCCGGTGGCCCGCACCCTGTTCGCCGAGTGGCGGGTGGTCGCGCGGGACACGGTCGCGGTGCTCCGGCAGGCCGCGGGCGCGGCGCCCGAGGACCGGGAGCTGACCGCGCTGGTCGCGGAACTCCTCGACGTGAGCGAGGAGTTCGCGCGGCTGTGGGAGCAGCACGCGGTGGGGCGGCTGGGCAGCAGGACCAAGGTGTTCGCCCACCCCGCGGGCGGCCGCCTCACCCTCACGTACCATGCGTTCGACGTGCAGGGCACCCCCGGCCAGCAGCTCCTCGTGGGCACGGCCGAGCCGGGCGGTCCGGACGCGGCGGCGCTGGCCCGCGTCACCGCGGCGGCGGCCGGGGCACGGGCGGCGTGAGCCGGCGGGCCGTGCCCGCTGTCCTCCCGCCGCCCGGCCGGTCGGGACGCCCGTGTCCCAGCGGCCCGGCGCCGGGCCGGGCGCGTCCCTCCGGTGCCGGAACCCCGCCCCACCTCGGCTGCAAGGTTTCTGCAAGGGCTCGTCAAGCCGGCCGGGACCGGGGTCGGGCATGAGGTCCTCCGAGGAGCCCCGGGGCCGCCGGGGCGCGTCTCGGGGGAGAGGTATGAAGCAGTGGGAGGGGCCCTCGGGCCCCGTGCGCGACTCCGGGCAGTGGCTGACGCTGTCCGGTTGCAAGAAGGTTCTCTTCGTCGTCCACACCGAGGTCTACGGCCAGCGACTGCGTGAGCTGCTGCCGCTGTTCGACTCGGACCTGCGGGTGCAGGTGGCGTTCACGGTGGCGCCGCACGCGTTCAACAGCGGGGCGGCGCGCTCGCTCGACGAGATCGGGGGCACAGCGGTCCTGCCGTGGCGCGAGGCGGTGGAGACCGAGTTCGACCTGGCGCTCGCCGCGGGCTCGCAGGGCATGGAGCAGGTGCGGGCACCGGTCGTCCGTCTCCCGCACGGCGCGGGCCACATCAAGCTGTCCCGGGCGCCCGAGGGCGGCGCGCAGGGGCGGCGCAGCGTGGGCGGTCTCGGCCGCGAGTACCTGACGTGGGACGGCCGGGTGGTGCCGGCGGCGCTCGCGCTGGCGCACCGCGCGGATCTCGACGTACTGGCGCGGGACTGCCCGGAGGCCGTACCGATCGCGACGGTGGTCGGCGACGGCAGCTTCGACCGGATACGGGCGAGCCTGCCGCACCGCGACCGCTACCGGGCGGCGCTCGGGCTGCGCCCTGGCCAGAAGCTGGTGCTGGTGACGACGACCTGGGGCCACGGGTCGTCCTTCAGCAGGCTGGACGCGCTGCTGCCGCGGCTGGTGGCGGAGCTGCCGGCCCCGGAGTACCGGATCGCCGTGCTGGTCCACCCCAACGTGCACGCGGGGCACGGGGACTGGCAGGTGGCCTCGTGGCTCGCGGGGTTCCGCAGGCGGGGCGTGGCGGTGCTCGGCGCGGGCGCCGACTGGCGCACCCACCTGGTCGCGGCGGACTACATCGTGGGCGATCACGGGTCGACCACCGTGTACGGGACGCTGACGCGGGCGGCGATCCTGCTGGCCCGGTTCCCCTCGGGCGACGTCAATCCGGCCTCGCCCGGCGCGGCGCTCGGCCGGCTCGCGCCCGCGCTGTCGCCGGGCCATCCGCTGCCGCAGCAGCTGGCGTACGCGGCGCGGACGTATCCGGCGGACGAGTACGCGCGGATCGCCGGTCTGATCTCCTCGGAGCCCGGCCGCTTCGACCTGCGGATGCGGGCGCTGATGTACCGGGTGCTGGGGCTCGGGGCGCCGGCGTACGACCCGGCGCCGGGGCCGCTGCCGCTGCCGGCGCGGCTCCCGGGGCGTGCGGGCCGCCGCCCCGGCGGCCTGGGGCTGTCGGCGTGAGTGCGCCGGGCGTGGTGCTGCTGCCCGAGGGGGCGGTGGCGGTCGACCTGGACGGCCCGGCGGGCGAGGAGTGGCGGCAGTGCGCCGACGTGCTGTGGGCGGGCGCGCCGCGCCCGGCCGAGTACGCCGCGCTGCTCGTGCGCCGTGTCCTGCGCGACTACCCGGGGTGTGCGCTCGTGGTGGTCGCCTGCTCGGACCCGGCCGGGGTGGTGTGGGGGTTCAGCGCCCACCCCGCTCCCCCAGGTGCTCCAGCCGCCGGGCGACGCGACGGGTGTCCGTGCCGCTGACGGGTTCGTACAGGGCCAGGGACCGCGTGTAGTGGTCCCTGGCCCGTGCCGTGTCGCCGCGCTCCTCGGCGCTCTCACCGAGCAGTTCCAGGGTGCGGGCCCGCCAGTGCACGGACCCGGCGGCGGCGAACTCGTCGAGAGCGCGGGCGAGATGGGCCTCCCCCTCGGTGTGTCCACGGCCGGAGAGCGCGACGGCGCGGCCGAGGAAGGCGAGGGCCCGCGCCGCGTCGTAGCCGTCGCCCTCCGCGAGCAGGTCGGCGCGGGCGCGGGTGAGCCGGTGGAAGGCGTCCTCGGCGCGGCCGGTCTCCAAGTCGATGTCGGCCAGGCAGATCAGGGTGAGCGCGCCTCCGCGCCGCAGCCCGTGCTCCTCGCGCAGCCGGAGCGCCACGGCGAAGTGGGTACGGGCCTCTGCCAGGCGTCCGGCGAGCCGGTGTGCCTGGCCGAGGTCGTGCAGGGCCTGGGCGCGTGCGACCGGATCGCCTGCGCGGTCGGCGAGTTCGGCGGCGCGGGTGACCCACTCGACCGACTCGTCGTGCAGCCCGGCGTTGCGCAGCCCGGCGCCGCCTGAGGTGAGCATGCGGCTCTCCGCCTCGGTGTCGCCGCGCCTGCGGGCCGCGGCGAGGCCGATGCGGTGGGCCTCGATCCACAGGTCGTAGGAACGCAGCCGGTTGAACAACGGCCAGAGGGCGTCGGCGAGTTGCCAGGCCGCGTCGTCCCAGCCGCGCTCCGCTGCGGCCCGCAGCACGGTCATCAGGTCGGCCGCCTCCTCCCCCAGCCAGCGCAGGGCGCCCGCGGGGTCGTGGAAGGGCGCGGGCCGCGTCGGCGGGAAGGCGTAGTCCCTGCGCAGGGTGCGGTGGGTCGGGGTGATCAGGGCCTCCGCCGCGGTCGCTGTGCCCAGGTAGTGGTCCACCAGGCGGCGCACCGTGTCGTGCCGGTCCTGTGCCGAGTCGTGTGCCGCTGCGCGGCGGGCGGCGTGGGCACGGGTCAGGTCGTGGAAGCGATAGCGCTCGCGCGCGGTGTCCCCGTCCCCCGCGGTGTGCGCCTCCAGGAGGCTGGCCTCGGTCAACTCGTCGAGCAGGTGCTCCACTTCGGCGTCCGGCAGGTCGAGTGCCACGGCGGCGGCCGTACGGTCCACTGCGGGCAGGGGCAGCAGCCCGAGGAGGCGGTAGCCGCGCGCGAGGGCGGGTGACAGCCGCAGGTATGACTGGTCGAGCGCGGTCTCGACGGTGTGGGTGCCCTCGACGCGCAGCGCGCGCACCCCGTCGGCGCCGGTGAGCGCGGCGGCGAGGGTGGCGAGGGAGCGGTGGGGGCGGGCGGCGAGCCTGGCGGCGGCGACACACATCGCGAGCGGGAGCCCGCCGCAGGCCAGGGCGACGGTCCTGGTCGCCTCGGGTTCGCGGTGTGCACGCTCGGCGCCGATCCTGCGGGTCAGCAGGTCGACGGAGTCCGGCAGGGCGAGCGCGCCGAGCGGCAGGAAGGCGGCGCCGTCGACGCCGAGGCCGGTCAGGCGCCGTCTGCTGGTGACCACGACGAGGCTGTCGGCCGCGCCGGGCAGCAGGGGCCGGACCTGGGCGACGCTGAGGGCGTTGTCCAGGAGCACCGCGATGCGCGACCCGGCGGTGAACGTCCGCCACAGGGCGGCTTGTTCGGCGAGTTCTACCGGAACTCTCGCGGCGCCGAGGGCCCGCAGGAACTGGCCGAGCACCTCGCCGGGAGCGGCGGGCGGGCGCTCCTCGTCGCCGTGGCCGCGCAGGTCGGCGTAGAGCTGCCCGTCGGGGAAGTGCCGTTCGCGCCCGGCGAGCCAGCGCGAGGCGAGCGCGGTCTTGCCGATACCGGGCGGCCCGCTGACCACGACGAGAACGGGGCCGCGGGGGCCGCCGGGGCTGTCGAGGCCGCCGGGGCCCTCCGGGGCGTGGGTGCCGCCGAGGGCATGGGTGCGGTCGGGGCTCCCGAGGCCGCTGGGGTTCGCCCGGCCGTCCGGCCCCGGGTCCGTACCCGTGTCGGC
>NZ_BAABEP010000033.1:0-36562 GCF_039540215.1 Streptomyces tremellae | reverse complement strand
CGGCCCGGACGTCCGGCCCCGGGTGCGCATCCGTGTCGGCCCGGGCGTCCGGCCCCGGGTCCGTACCCGTGTCGGCCCGGACGTCCGGCCCCGGGTGCGCATCCGTGTCGGCCCGGGCGTCCGGCCCCGGATCCGCATCCGGGACCGCCCCGGGGGTCGCCCCCCGGCCCGTCCCTGAGCCCGTCAGGGGGTCCGCCCCGACGGCCGCCGCGAAGCCGTCGAGCAGGGCGAGTTCCCGTGACCGCCCGGTGAAGGACGCGGGTACGGGCAGGAGTTGGCGCGGCACGACGGGCGGCGGGCCGCCGCCGTGCGGGGCCCCGGTGTGCACGTGCAGGTCGCCCGCGATGTCACCGGCCTGCACGACGGGGCCCGTCACGGTGGTGGGCGCGGGGCCGCCGCCCACCGTGTTGGCCGTCCGCCGGTGGGCGCTCGCCGCCACCGCGTGCGCCCACCGGGCGATGTCGCGACCGAACGCGGGCTCTCTTTCGGCCAGTTGGGCGAGACGGTCGGCGAGAGCACGTAAGGAACCCGCCGGTGTGACATGGATGGGGTGTGCGGCGCGCTCCACCAGCGCAAGCAGCCCCGCGTCGGCGTCGCGCGCGTATTCCCCGACGAGCGCGGCGAGTTCACGCCGGAACTCCGGCGGGAGGGCCGCCGCCGCACCCAGGGCGAATTCCAGCTCGTCGGCCGAGATCCGATTCACACGCCACCGCCTCCCGTCCGAACGGTCCAGATGCCGCCGACCGGGCCGGTCACCTCGGGCTTACCCGCCGGATGACAACTACAGACTGATATTTTCGCCATCCTGATCGATTGATCATTTCAAATAATCGGCCGCGAATCTCCAACCGACCGATATTGCCGTCTTTTGAACCACCGGCCGTGATGCCATCCTTTGGTGTGCGCCGACGAGGAACGCCGGCCGATGGGGGCGACGATGGCCTCTGGCATATTCATACTGGGTCCTGTCGAGCTGCGCTGCGCAGGGCGACGCGAACCGGTCGGCACGGGCAGGGAGAGCCTCACGCTCGCCGCGCTCGCGGTCGACGCGGGGCGGCCCGTACCGCTGGAGGGGCTGGTCCACCGGCTGTGGGGCGACGAGCCCCCGGGCAGGCCCCGCACCAGCGTCCACGCGTATGTGGCCAGGCTGCGCAAGCGCCTCGCGCGCTGCGGGGACACGGCCCACCTCGTCCACCAGGCGCACAGCTACACCCTCGACGTCGACCCCGACGCCGTCGACCTGCACTTCTTCTCGCGGCTCACGGCGGAAGCGCGGGCGCTCGCGGACGAGGGGGCGGCCGAGCGCGCGCTCGGCGTGATGGACAGGGCCGCCGGGCTGTGGCGCGGCGAGCCGCTGGCCGGGCTGCCGGGCCTGTGGGCCGCGGTGGTGCGGCGCAACCTCGCGGCGAAGCGTTTCGCCGCCGACATGGCGCGGCTGGGCACGGAGCTGCGCCTCGGCCGCTACGCACAGCTGCTCCCCGACCTGACGACGCTCGCCGACCAGCACCCCACCGACGAGACGCTGGCCGGATACCTGATGGTGGCCCAGTACGGCTGCCACCGGCAGGCGGACGCCCTGCGCACGTACGACGCCGTACGGCACCGGCTGAGCGCGGAACTCGGCACGGGACCGGGCGAGTCGCTCGCCCGCCTGCACCGCCTGGTCCTCGAACAGGTCCCGGCGGGCGAACTGCTCGCGGGCACCGCCGGCCGCGGCACGGCCCCGCGCACGCTGCCCGCCCAGGCGTCGCTGGTCGGGCGGGAGCAGGAGATGGCGCGCCTGCTCGCCGGGGCGCAGCGCGGCGCGCGCCCACCGGACGGCGGCACGGTCCAGATCGTCACCGGCGGCCCAGGCGTCGGCAAGAGCACGCTCGTCGGCGCAGCGGCCCGCCGCCTCGCGCCGCACTACCCGGCGGGCCAGGTCCATGTGGACCTGCGCGGCTACAGCCCGGGGCTGCCGCCGCTCACGCCCGAGGCCGCGCTCACCTCGCTGCTGCGCGACTTCGGCGTGCCCGCGGGGAATCTCCCGGCCGACCTGCCGGGTCTCCTCGGCGCCTGGCGCACCCTGCTCGCCGACCGCGCCGCGGTGATCGTCCTCGACGACGCCGCCGACGCAAAACAGGTACGGCCGCTGCTGCCCGGCGACTCGCCGTCCGCCGTGCTCGTCACGAGCCGCCACCGCCTGACGGGCCTGCCGGGCGCCCGCTCGCTCGACCTCGACGACCTGCCGATGGACAGCGCGATCGCGCTGTTCCGCAGGATCGCCGGCGAGGAGCGCACCCGGAACCTGCCGGAGGTGCGCCGCATCACCGAGATCTGCACCCGGCTGCCGCTCGCCCTGGAGATCGTCGCGGGCCGCTTCGTCTCCCGCCCCTCCTGGACCACCGGCCATCTGATCGGCCAGCTCGACCGCGAGCACCGGCTCGGCGAGATCCGCAACGGCTCGATGGAGATCACCGCCACCTTCGCGATGTCGGTCAACGCGCTCGACCGGGACCAGCGCAGGGCATTCCGCTTGCTGAGTCTCCATGTGGGCGGCACGTTCGGAGCTCATGCGGCGGCCGCTCTCACGGGGCGTGCGTTCGACAGCACGGAACGCATTCTCGAAGAGCTTCTCTACGCGCATATTATTCGCGAACCGGAGGCCGACCGGTATGCTTTTCATGATCTTCTGAGGGAGTACGCGAAGGATCTCGCCACGGACGAAGATCAAATCGAGGAACGCGACGCGGCCCGGGCCCGGTTGATGGGATTCTACGTGCGCAGCTGTGAACTCGCGGCATCGATGGTCTACCCGCACCGGGGGCGCCTCGCGTCCGACCGGCGGCCGGAATGCGACGCCTCGCCGCCGCCGTGGAACGACGCGGACCACGCGCGCCGGTGGCTGCACGACGAGTACGAGGCGCTCATCGAGGCGGAGCGCGTGGCACGGTCCGCGGGCGACGGGCAGACTGCGGCACTTCTCAGCCACGCACTCGCCCCCTTCTTTCAAGAGGAGAGCCTCTTCGCCACGGCGTGCACTCTGCACGAGGCGGCGGCCGAGCACTGGCGCCGCACCGGCGACCGGGCCGCCGAGGGTGCCGCCCTGGTGGACCTGGCCAACGCGCAGACCGGCGCGGGCCGTTACGACGAGGCGCACACCTCGGGGCTGCGGGCCCTTGCGACCGCCCGCGCCGCACACTCCCGCCAGACCGTCGCCGAGGGTCTCCGTACCCTCTCGATCCTCGCCTGGAACCGGGGCAGGCACGCGGAGGCGAAGCGCTGGGCCGAGGAGACGCTCGCACTGCGCCGCGAGGACGGCGACCTGTGGCAGATCTCCAGGGCCCTGAACAACCTCGGCATTTTCCATCTTTACCTTGGCAATTATGAGGCGTCTTACCGGATACTCGGAGAAGCACTCGAAGGATTCCGGGAAACCGGTGACGCGAAAGAGATGAACCGCGCTCTTGTCAATCTCGCCAATGTCCATATGGAGACCGGTGACCACGCATCAGCGCGACGAATCCTGGAAGGTCGGCTCGATTACGCGCTCAAGCGCGGAAATGACGCGGAGCGCGCCATTGCGCGGGTCAATCTCGCCGATGCGATGACCGGCCGGGAGGAGGCCGGCGAGCGCCTCGCCCTCTACGGCGAGGGCCTCAAGACCTTCCTCCGGCTCGACGACAAGCGGAACGCGTCGATCACGCTTCACGACATCGGGCTCGTCCATCAGCAGGCGGGTCGCCATACCGAGGCCTTGGAAAGTCATCGCAGGTCATTGGCGATTTCGGTGGCGATCGGCGCGAGGCTCGAAGAGTGCAGGGCGCTCTGGGGCTGCGGCGTCGCGGAGAGCCGGCTCGGCGACGCGGAGGCCGCGTCGCGCGATTTTGACAAGGCCATGGCGATAGCGGAGTCCCTCGGTTCCGAGGACGACGTCGCGCGCGTACGCGCGTCCCTCGCGGAGCTCCGCGCGGCGCGCGAGGGCGACACGGATTCCCTCGGCGAGAGCGCGTAACGGGGGCGCGCGCCCCTTTGGTCGCGCGCACCACCTCCACCCCTGGGCCCCGTACCCCGGGAGTCCCCTGGTCACCAGGAAGCCTGGACTTGCGAGGGCCCTCCGGATGGACTAGAAAGCACCATGATCGAAGATACAGGCGCACCGCGCGCCATATGTATCTAGTTCATTGACAGGTGCAAAGGTGCTCTGGCATGCCCAAATTGTGTGGATGTATCGTCGCCGCGATGATGACGATATCAACGCTGTCCATCTGCATGCCGTCGGTCGCCCCCGCCTTGGACCACACGAGCAGCACCTCCGCATGACGCGATCGCGCCTCCCGGGCGGGCCCATGGCGGGCCCGCCCTCTCGCGTTCATCTGGGTGTGACGAAACCTTGGTACGTTGCCCCATGGACATCGGTTCCTTCTCAGCCCGCCCGGTCGGCGGGCAGGTCGTCGGAGAGTTCCGGCTGAGACTCACCATCGGAGTGGGGCGGGCGCGGGACGTGGCCGGGTGGGCCCGGCAGCAGGGGTTCTGCGTCGAGGGCGGGGTGCTCGACCGCGGGCGCACGCCGGGGCGGCCCACTCTGGTCCTGGAGGGCGCGGGCGATCTCGCGGGGCAGTGTGCCGCCGCTCGCGCCTGGTCGGAGCGGCTCGCATCGGACGGTTTCCGGGTGGTGCGCACCCGCATCGAGGCGGCCCCCTGGGACGACGGTGTGCCGCAGACGGACGCCGAGGCGGCTCAGGCCCGGGAGTGCTGGTTCGCGCACCGGGTGACCGTACGGCTCCCGATCCCCTATGACACGCGGCGGCTCTCGGCTGTCGCGGGGCGGCACACGGCGCGGCTGTCCCGGCTCGTGCGGTCGGTGCCCACGCGCGGGGTGCAGGAGCGGGTGCTCGTGCAGGGCGCGCGTGGCGTGGGCAGGCCGGGCGCGCGGGCCCGGCTCGACGCCCTGCTCGACGGGCTGCTCGCCGCCGGGCTGCGGGCGGTGGACGTCGAGGAGGCGTACGTGGTCTACGACGACGGGCCCGCGGGCCTCGCCTGAGCGCGGCGGAGGTGCGCGGCCGGGCCGACCGTAACCGCCGTCCTGCGGGAGTGGGACGGCGGCGGCCCCACTCCCCTATGACGCACCGTCAGGCGCCTACCAGCGGCCTGGTCGCGAGCTCGGTGTCGTCGGGCAGTTGGCGCCGTATGCGGCCGAGGGCCTCCTCGAAACCGCCGCCCGCGATGCCCGACGCGTAGGCCGCGCCGGCCCAGTGCAGTGTGAGCGAGAGCTCGGGCCCCTTGTCACTGAGCGTCAGAAGGCAGCTGAGAGTGGCCTGTTGGGACGCACCCTCGGCGGTGAGGGACACCGGCATGTCCCACTCCATGACGCACGAGGCCAGCGGGGCCCCGCCGTCCGCGGCTTCGAGCACCGCGAAGTCGTCACCCTCGTAGACGGTTCCACGCACCTCGGTGCGTACCCGGCCGCCGCCGACGAGGAACGTGATCGGCACCGTGCCGTCGCGGTCTCTGAACCAACCCGCCCATGTGTCACTCGACTCCAGTGTCATGCCGCGGACTGTAGCGGCACGGGGCGTTCCGCCGCCGGTCGGGGCACCTGTCGGCGGTGGGGGCGGTACCACCGTCCGGCCCACCGTCCCGACCGCCGGCGTCCGGGACCCGCGCCGCACACCGGACAACACACTCAGGAGCGGACACACTCCCCCGGGCGGCGCGGCCGGCGGCCGGGAACCGGGGGCGCGTTCGGCCGGGCCGGGGCGGCCGGCCGGGGCGGCCGGCCGGGGCGGCCGGGCCGGGGCGGCGCCTCCTCAGCGGGTGCGGCGCGTGACGAACTCGGCGAGTGCGAGCAGGTCGTCCGCAGCCGCCACGTCCGGTACGGCGCGGGCGAGTCCGTCCATGGCACCGGCCATCCGCTCCGCGGCTGCCGCCTGCGCCCAGTCGCGGCCTCCGGCCCGTTCGACGGCGGCGGCGGCCCGGCGCACGGCGCGCTCGTCCATCGGATGCCGGTACAGCTCGGCGAGCTCCTCCGCCGCCTCGGTGCCGGAGGCGAGGGCCGCCACCACCGGCAGGGACTTCTTGTGCGCGGCGAGGTCGGCGCCGGCCGGCTTGCCCGTGCGCCCGGGGTCGCCCCAGATGCCGATCAGGTCGTCGATCAGCTGGAAGGCGAGGCCCGCTTCCCTGCCGAAGGCGTCGAGCGCGGCGACCGCCTCGTCGCCCGCGCCCGCGTACAGGGCGCCCAGCGCGCACGAAGTGCCCAGTAGCGCACCGGTCTTGGCGGTCGCCATGGCGAGCACCTCGTCCAGGGTGACGGCCTCGGGCGGGCGGTCCTCGAAGGCGCAGTCCGCCTGTTGGCCCGCGCACAGCTCGATCACACACTCCGTCAGGCGTGCCACCGCGGCTCCGGCCGTGGGAAGCGGGTCGGCGGCCAGCAGCCGGACGGCGAGCGACAGCATCGCGTCGCCGGTGATGATGGCGTCGGGTACGCCGAACACCGCCCATGCTGTGGGCCGGTGACGGCGCGTCGGGTCCTCGTCGATGACGTCGTCGTGCAGCAGCGTGAAGTTGTGGACGAGTTCCACCGCGACGGCGGGGCACACCGCGCCGAGCGGGTCTGCGCCGAGGGCGCGGGCGGCGGCGAGGACGAGGGCGGGCCTGATGGCCTTGCCGCCACCGGTGGCCGCGGGCGCGCCGTGCTCGTCGGCCCAGCCGAGGTGGTAGCGCGCGACACGGCGTATCGGGCGGGGCAACGTCTCGACGGCGGCGCGGAGTTCGGGCTCCACGGCGGCGCGGGCGCCCTCCAGGAGCGCGGGGGCGCCGAGCCCTTCGACCGGGGCGTCCTGGCTGGTCATGGTCATGTGCGCTTCCCTGTGCGTGCGGTGTGGCCTGAGGTCTGCTGCGGGGTGCGGGGAGGGAGTGGGGAAAGCGGGGCACTGCCGTACCGGGGCGGGCCCCGCGGCCCCGGAGGGGGCCGCGGCGGGACCCGCCCCGGCCGGGTGGCGGCTCACCTCACCGCCAGCGGCCGACCTCGACGTTCTCCAGCACGCCGAGGGCGTCGGGGACGAGCACGGCCGCCGAGTAGTAGGCCGTGACGAGGTACGAGATGATCGCCTGCTCGTCGATGCCCATGAACCGCACCGACAGACTCGGCTCGATCTCGTCGGGGATGCCGGCCTGCTGGAGGCCGATGACGCCCTGCTCCTGCTCGCCGGTGCGCATGCAGATGATCGACGTCGTCCTGGCGTCCGAGACGGGGATCTTGTTGGACGGGAAGATCGGCACACCGCGCCAGGCGGGCACGTGGTGGCCCGCCACCTCCACGCTCTCGGGCACCAGGCCGCGCCTGTTGCACTCGCGGCCGAACGCGGCGATGGCCTTCGGGTGGGCGAGGAACATCTTCGAGCCGCGGCGCCGTGACAGCAGCTCGTCCATGTCGTCGGGGCTCGGCACGCCGTCGTGCGGCTGGAGCCGCTGCGCGTAGTCGCAGTTGTGCAGCAGCCCGAACTCCCGGTTGTTGACCAGCTCGTGCTCCTGCCTCTCGCGCAGCGCCTCGACGGTGAGCCGCAGCTGCTGCTCGGTCTGGTTCATCGGCTGGTTGTACAGGTCGGCGACCCTGCTGTGGACCTTGAGGACGGTCTGCGCCACGCTCAGCTCGTACTCGCGCGGCGCCGCCTCGTAGTCCACGAAGGTGTGCGGCACGACGGCCTCACCGACATGGCCGGCCGACAGGTCGATCTCGGCCTCGCCGTACTTGTTGGTCCGCTGATGCGGCAGCGCGACCCGCGAACGCAGGTGCGCGGCGAGGGAGTAAGCGCGCTCCGCGAGGTTGAGGACGTCGCGGCGGCTGAGCACGAGGGCCGTGCAGGCCGTCGCGGCGCGCGCGGTGAAGTCCCAGACGGCCTCGCCGTCGGTGAGCGCGCTGTCCCCGAAGTGCGCGCCGTCGCCGAGGACTTCGAGGACCGCCTCCTCGCCGTACGGCCCCTCGCCCGTCTTCTCGACGCGGCCGTGCGCCAGCAGGAAGACCCGGTCGGCCGCCTCTCCCCTGGTGACCAGCGCCTGCCCGGGTTCGAACTCGTGCTGCTCGCAGCGGTTGGCCAGCTCGGTGAGGGCCTCCTCGTCCTCGTAGCCGCGCAGGGACGGCAGTTCGCCGAGCTCCGCGGGGATGACGGCGACCCGGTCGCCGGTCTGGACGAAGGTGATCCGCCCGTCCCCCACCGAGTAGCTCAGCCTGCGGTTCACCCGGTACGTGCCGCCCTGCACCTGCACCCACGGGAGCATCCGCAGCAGCCACCGCGAGGTGATCTCCTGCATCTGCGGAACGGACTTGGTGGTGGTCGCCAAGTTCCTCGCGGCGGCAGTGCCGAGACTCTGCTGGGTCCCCGACTGCTCCGTGCGGACCTCATCAGCAACCGACATGAAGACTCCCCTTCGATCATGTACTGACCTGCAGGGCAAAGCGTTCCAGCGCGCACCGTGGCCGCACCACTACACAAACGAGTGGGCATGAAGGGGACGCCGTACGGGAACCGCGGCGGGCCGCGCCCCGGCCGGGCGGCCCCGGAGCCGGGCCACGGCGGACAATGCGGAGTGTGACACCGGAAGAAGCGCCCTCCCCCGACCCGCTCGCCGATGCGCTCGGGGCGCGGCTGCCCTCGCCGCTCCAGCCGGTGGAGGACAGACGCTTCGCCGCATCTGGCGTACGTCTTCTGCTCAAGCGCGACGACCTGATCCACCCCGAAATGCCCGGCAACAAGTGGCGCAAGCTGGCGCCGAACCTCGCCGCCGCGCGGGAGGCGGGCGCGGACACCCTCGTCACGTTCGGTGGCGCGCACTCCAACCACCTGCGCGCCACCGCCGCGGCGGGTCGGCTGCTCGGGCTCGCGACGGTGGGCGTGGTGCGCGGCGACGAGCTGGGCGCGCGACCGCTCAACCCGTCGCTCGCGCGGTGTGCGGCCGACGGCATGCGGCTGTGGTTCGCGGACCGCGCGACCTACCGGCGCAAGTCCGAGCCCGAGGTGCTGGCCGCGCTGGTCGCGCGGGCGCTGTCCGCGACCGGCGGCGCGGGCGGCACGGCGTATGTCGTGCCCGAGGGCGGCAGCAACGCGGCCGCGGTGCGCGGCTGCGCGGCCCTCGGCGCGGAGCTGCTGGGCGCCGCCGACGTCGTCGCGGTCGCCTGCGGCACGGGCGGCACGCTGGCCGGGCTCGCGGCGGGTCTCGGCGCCGGGCAGCGGGCGCTCGGCGTCGCGGTGCTGCGCGGCGGCTTCCTCACCGGGGAGGTGCGCGCGCTCCAGCGCGCGGCGTTCGGCGACGAGCGCGGCGACTGGCGGGTGGACGACCGCTTCCACGGCGGCGGTTTCGCCCGTACGGGCCCGGGGCTCGCCGAGTTCGCCCACACCTTCGAGCGGGACCACGGGGTGCCGGTGGAGCGCGTCTACGTCGCCAAGCTGCTGCACGGCCTCGCGGCGATGGCGGCAGCCGGCGAGTTCCCGCCCGGCACGCGGGTCGCCGCGGTGATCACGGGCCCGCCGGAACCGGCCTGAGCCCGCCGGGACATGCCCCGCGCCGACCCGCCGGGCCTAAACCGGCTCCTGCGGCCTGCCGGGGCTCACCCCGGCGGGCGGCCCGCCGGGGCTCACCCCGGCAGGCCCCGGCACGCGCGGGGCCGGCGGCTCAGCCCTCCCCGTCCTCGCGGTAGGCCGCCGCCTCCTCCAGGTCCAGTCTGCGCAGCAGCGTCCGCATCATCTCGTCGTCGATGCGGCGCCGGTCGCGGAGGTCGACGAAGACGGAGCGCTCGGTCTCGATGACCTCGCGGGAGAGCCGGGTGTAGGTGGCGTCCGCCGACTCGCCCGTCGCCTCGTTGACGCCGCCGAGCCGCTCCCACACGGAGTTCCTGCGCCGTTCGAGTACGGAGCGCAGCCGGTCGGCGAGCGGCCCCGGCAGGGCGTTGCGCTCGTCGGCGAGCAGCTCGTCGAGGCGGCGCTCCGCCGCCTTCGACGCCTCGTTCTGGGCCTGCGCCTCGGCGAGCGTCTCGGCGCGCGGGTCGCGCCGCGGCAGGCGCAGCAGCCGGATCAGCGACGGCAGCGTGAGGCCCTGTACGACCAGCGTGCCGATCACGGTGGTGAAGGTCAGGAACAGCACCAGGTTGCGGCCGGGGAACGGCGTCCCGTCGTGGGTGGCGAGCGGGATGGAGAAGGCGATCGCCAGCGACACCACGCCGCGCATGCCCGCCCAGCCGACGATCAGCGGCGCCTTCCAGTTGGTGTCGGGCTCACGGCTCCTGATGCGCTCCGACAGCATCCGGGGCACGAACGTCGAGGGGAAGACCCAGACGAACCGGGCGACCACGACCACCACGAAGACCCCGACCGCGTAGAGCAGCGCCTCGCCGACCCCGTACTCGCCGAGCCCGCGCAGGACGAACGGCAGCTGGAGCCCGATCAGGGCGAAGACCGCAGACTCCAGGACGAACGCGACCATCTTCCACACCGCGTGCTCCTGGAGCCGGGTGGCGAAGTCGACCTGGGTGTTGTGGTGGCCGAGGTAGAGCGCGACGACGACCACCGCGAGCACACCCGACGCGCCGAACTGCTCGGCCAGCGCGTACGCGACGAACGGGATGAGCAGCGACAGCGTGTTCTGCAGCAGCGCCTTGTCGAGCCGGGTGCGCAGCCAGTGCAGCGGCACCATCAGTACGAGCCCGACGACGACGCCGCCCACCGCGGCGAGCAGGAACTCGCGCACACCCGCGCCCCAGCTCGCGCCCTCCCCGACCGCGGCGGCGAGGGCGACCTTGTACGCGGTGATCGCGGTCGCGTCGTTGACCAGGGATTCCCCCTGGAGGATGGTCGTGATCCGGTGCGGCAGCCCGAGCCTGCGGGCGATGGCGGTGGCCGCTACCGCGTCGGGCGGCGCCACCACCGCGCCGAGCACGAGCGCCGCGGTCAGCGGCAGGTCGGGGACGAGCAGGTACGCCAGGTAGCCGACGGCGAGCGTCGCGAACAGCACGTATCCGACGGAGAGCAGCGCGACGGGCCGGGCGTTGGCGCGCAGGTCGAGGTAGGAGGCGTCGACGGCGGAGGTGTACAGCAGCGGGGGCAGTATCAGCGGCAGCACCACGTGCGGGTCGAGCGTGTAGTCCGGGATCCCCGGCACGTAGGCGGCGATCAGTCCCGCGGCCACCAGCAGCAGCGGCGCGGGGACCGATGTCCTGCGCGCGGCGCCCGCGATCGCCGCGCTCCCCGCCACCAGCGCGACCAGCGGCAATACGTCCATCCCTGCTCCTCAACACCCGTCGTAACCTGGCCATCATGAGTGAGTGCACCCATGTCGCGGAACTGCCGCGCCCCGAGCCCGCGCCGCTGAGCGACACCTGCCAAGAGTGCCTGGCGGCGGGCAGCCACCCGGTGCAGCTGCGGAAGTGCCTGTCCTGCGGCCTCGTGGCGTGCTGCGACTCCTCGCCGCACCGGCATGCGACGCGGCACTACAAGGACACCGGGCATCCGGTGATGCGGTCGTTCGAACCGGGTGAGAGCTGGCGGTGGTGCTATGCGGACGGGAGGATCGTCTGACGCCCGCGGCCGGCGTGCGCCCCGCCGGGGCCGGCCCGCCGGTCCCCGGGGTTCGCGGGGGCGCCGGATGGGTACGTCAACGATCCGCCGGACGTTCCGATTTGGGTGCCGCACCCCCCTGGCCACTTTGCGTGCTCATGGACCTACCATGAGTGACGGCGGTCGGACAGGGGCCCTGCGACAGGGCACTATGGAGCGCGGTAGCGTCGCCAGTCCGGACCGGCGCGTACGAACCGCGTACCGCGCGGCCCCTGGCGCCCCCGGTGCCGGGGAGCCCCGAAAAGCTTGTGCCACCTTGGAGGTGAGGGTGTCCCAGATCGCAGGCGAACCCGGGAGCCAGGACTTCGTGGAAGTCCGGCTGCCCGCGGCGGGTGCCTATCTGTCCGTGCTGCGTACGGCCACGGCCGGCCTCGCGGCCCGCTTGGACTTCACCCTCGACGAGATCGAGGACCTGCGCATCGCGGTGGACGAGGCGTGCGCGATCCTGCTCCAGCAGGCCGTGCCGGGGTCCGTCCTCAGCTGTGTCTTCCGGCTGATCGACGACTCCCTCGAAGTGACGGTCGCGGCGCCCACCACCGACGGCAGGGCGCCCGAGCGCGACACCTTCGCCTGGACGGTGCTCTCCGCGCTCGCCGGCAAGGTCGACTCCTCGGTGGCCGACGACCGCACGGTCTCCATCAGCCTGTACAAACAGCGCGGCGCGGGGCCGGGCCCGGCGTGAGCGAAGGGGAGGGGCCGGTGCGTGACGAGGGGCGCGTCGTCGGCGGCGGCGCGGGGGGACACGCGGCGCGGCCGGGCCTCGGGCGGTCCGCGCCCGCGGGCATACCGGAGCAGCAGGCCCGTCCCCATCCCGAGGGCGGATCCGAGGGGCACGGGACCACGGGGGAGCAGGCGCAGGCGGAGCAGGCGACCGGGATGAACGAGAAGCAGGGCGAGCAGCAGACGGAGACGGAAGGCACGGGCCGGGCAGGCCCGGCCGGCGAGCGGGCGCAGGCCGACCCGCAGGACCGCGGGGGCGCGCGGGCCCTCTTCGTCGAGCTGCGGGGGCTGCCCGACGGCTCCCCCGAGCGCGCGGACCTGCGCAACCGGCTGGTGCGGATGCACCTGCCGCTGGTGGAGCACCTGGCGCGGCGGTTCCGCAACCGCGGCGAGCCGCTCGACGACCTGACGCAGGTCGCGACGATCGGGCTGATCAAGTCGGTCGACCGGTTCGACCCGGACCGCGGCGTCGAGTTCTCCACGTACGCGACCCCGACGGTGGTCGGGGAGATCAAGCGGCACTTCAGGGACAAGGGCTGGGCGGTGCGGGTGCCGCGGCGCCTCCAGGAACTGCGGCTCTCGCTGACGACCGCGACGGCCGAGCTGTCGCAGCAGCACGGCCGCTCCCCCACGGTGCACGAGCTCGCGCACCGGCTGGGGATCTCCGAGGAAGAGGTGCTCGAAGGCCTCGAATCGGCGAACGCCTACTCGACGCTGTCGCTCGACGTGCCCGACACGGATGACGAGTCGCCCGCGGTCGCGGACACCCTCGGCGCCGAGGACGAGGCGCTTGAGGGCGTGGAGTACCGGGAGTCGCTGAAGCCGCTGCTTGAGGACCTGCCGCCCCGCGAGAAGCGGATCTTGCTGCTCCGTTTCTTCGGGAACATGACGCAGTCGCAGATCGCGCAGGAGGTCGGCATCTCGCAGATGCACGTCTCCCGGCTGCTGGCCAGGACCCTGGCGCAGCTGCGGGAGCGCCTCCTGGTCGAGGAGTAGGCGGCACACGCGGCGGTCGGCGCGGACCCCCGGTGGGGCCGCGCCGACCGCCGTGCGTCCGGTGCGCGGGGCCGTACAGCGCCCTGGCCGCGTCAGCCCTCGCCGCGCGTGCCCGGCGGACGGATGCCGAGCGCCTCTGTGGTGGCCGCGTTGACCAGCAGGACGAGGCCGGCGATCGCCACCGCGGCGACGGCGATGCCCACCGGCACCAGCGCGCCTCCCGAGGTCATCAGCGTGTACGCGACAGGCAGCGCGATGATGTGCGTGATCATGGCCGGGCCCCGGCTCCAGCCGCGCAGCCGGAACAGGCCGCGCGCCGCGATCAGCGGGAGGACGCCGATGACGAGCACGGTCACGCCGAGCGCCTCGGCCTGCCCCGGGTCGTCGGGCCTGCCGCCCGCCCCGGCCACCAGCAGGTAGACGCCCGCGGCGAAGAGGGCGAGTGCCTCCAGGGCGGTCAGGGCCGCAGCCGCGGTCAGCCGCGGCGGGCGGGCCTGGGCCGGGGCAGGCGCGGAGGGTGCGGGGGTGGTGCTTTCACTGCTGCTCACCCCCGCAGGGTAGCCGCCGCCCCAGGGCCGGACTCCGCCCCCGCCGCGCGCGGCCGGTAATGTGCGAAGCATGCGCGCACTTCTCGTGGTCAACCCGGCTGCCACCACCACCAGTGCCCGCGTCCGCGACGTCCTGATCCACGCGCTCGCCAGCGAGGTGAAGCTGGAGGCGGTGACGACGGAGTACCGCGGGCACGCGCGCGACCTCGGGCGCAGGGCGGCCGAGTCCGACGACATCGACCTGGTGGTCGCCCTCGGCGGCGACGGCACGGTCAACGAGGTCGCCAACGGGCTGCTGCACGCGGGCCCCGACCCGGCGCTGCCCCGGCTCGCGGTGGTCCCCGGGGGCTCCACCAACGTCTTCGCCCGCGCGCTCGGGCTGCCCAACGACGCGGTCGAGGCGACGGGCGCGATCCTGGACGCGCTGCGTGACGGGAGCGAGCGCGCCGTCGGCCTCGGTCTCGCGTCCGGCACGCCGGGCACCGACGACGAGGCGGTGCCCGACCGGTGGTTCACCTTCTGCGCCGGCTTCGGCTTCGTGGGCGGGGTGGTGGGACGGGTCGAACAGGCGCGTGAGCGCGGGAAGCGCTCCACCCACGCGCTCTATCTCCGCCAGGTCGTACGGCAGTTCCTCGGCGACCCGCACCGCAGGGAGGGCACGCTCACTCTCGAACGGCCGGGCGAGGACCCCGTCACCGGACTCGTGCTCTCGATGGTCTGCAACACCGCGCCGTGGACGTACCTGGGCAACCGGGGGGTCTACGGGGTGCCGGGCGCGTCCTTCGACACCGCCCTCGACGTGCTCGGACTCACCAAGCTCTCGGTCCCGGCGGCCACCCGCTACGCCGCCCAGCTGTTGTCCGCCACCCCCGACAAGGGTCTTCACGGGAAGCACGCGGTCACGCTCCACGACCTCACCGACTTCACCTTGCATTCGAAGGTGCCACTGCCCCTTCAGATGGACGGCGACCATCTGGGACTGCGTACCAGCGTGACGTTCACAGGCGTACGCCGTGCACTGCGTGTGATTGTGTGAGTCAAACGCCCGAGATACCTTTCACTCGAACGTTTAGGCCAGAGTCCACCCCATCGATGTACGGCTGTGACCTAGTCGACACCGAGGAATCCAAAAAAAGTTTCCAGAAGGGGTTGTATCCGCCGCCGAGGTTTGCGAATCTCTACATGGCGCTCGGGACGGCTCAAGTAACACCAGCCTCCCTGAGAACCAGAACCCCTTCTCACACCAGGACCGCACCGGTGTTCACCGGCGTTGTCGGCCCTTCCGTTGTCGAGGGATTCGTGAAAGCGTTCACATTCACAAGCAACACGTACGACATACCAAGAGAGGTAGCAGCCATGGACTGGCGTCACAACGCCGTTTGCCGCGAGGAAGACCCCGAGCTGTTCTTCCCCATCGGCAACACCGGTCCCGCGCTGCTGCAGATCGAGGAAGCCAAGGCCGTCTGCCGTCGCTGCCCCGTCATGGAGCAGTGCCTGCAGTGGGCGCTTGAGTCCGGTCAGGACTCGGGTGTCTGGGGTGGCCTCAGCGAGGACGAGCGCCGCGCGATGAAGCGCCGTGCCGCTCGCAACCGGGCACGCAACGCAAGCGCCTGAAGCCCCCTGTCACGAGCCTGAGGTCGGCGGAGCGTACACCGCGTACGCACACACCCCCCGCCCCCGAAAAGCAGCGCGCAGTACCCCCGATGCGCATCTCATCGTGAGCTTCGAGCAGAGCCCCGGACCACATCTTCGGTCCGGGGCCTTTTGCTGCCCGGAGCAGCCGGGCGGGGCCGGGCACACGCGGCGCCGGCGGCCCGCCGGCTACGTGCGGGCGGCGACCGGTATGTCGAGCACCACCCTGGTGCCGCCCCCCGGCGCCGGAAGCATGTCGAAGCCGCCGCCCAACTCCCCCTCGACCAGTGTGCGTACGATCTGCAGCCCGAGGTTGCCCGCCCGCTTCGGGTCGAAGCCCTCGGGCAGCCCCCGCCCGTCGTCCTGAACGGTGATCAGCAGCCGGCCCTCGGGCTGCTCCTCCTCGCGGGCGCCGCGCCCGGCCCCCGCGGGCGCCTCGCCCCGCACGGCCTTCACCTCGACCCGGCCACGCTCCCCGGGACCGAACGCGTGCTCAAGGGCGTTCTGCAGCACCTCGGTGAGCACCATGGCGAGCGGCGTGGCGACATCGGCGTCGAGGATGCCGAACCCGCCGGACCTGCGGCAGGTCACCGCGCCCGCCGGGGACAACTCCCCCACCATCGCGAGGACCCGGTCGGCGATCTCGTCGAACTCCACCCGCTCGTCCAGGTTCTGGGAGAGCGTCTCATGGACGATGGCGATCGAACCGACCCGCCGCACGGCCTCGTTGAGGGCCTCCCTGCCGTGCGCGGAGTCGATCCGCCTGGACTGGAGCCGCAGCAGCGCGGCGACCGTCTGGAGGTTGTTCTTGACCCGGTGGTGGATCTCCCGGATGGTGGCGTCCTTGGTCATCAACTCGCGCTCGCGGCGGCGCAGTTCCGTGACGTCCCGGAGCAGCACCAGGGAGCCGATCCGGTCGCCCTTCGGCTTGAGCGGGATGGCCCGCAGCTGGATCACGCCCGCCCCGCTCTCCACCTCGGTCTGCCGGGGCGCGTAGCCGCTCGCCAGCTTGACCAGGGCCTCGTCGACCGGGCCGCGCACCGGGGCGAGTTCGCCCGTGGTCTGCCCGAGGTGCTGTCCCACCAGGTCGGACGCGAGTCCCAACCGGTGGTACGCGGAGAGCGCGTTCGGGCTCGCGTACTGGACGACGCCGTCCGCGTCCAGCCGGATCAGGCCGTCGCCGACGCGGGGCGAGGCATCCATGTCGGTCTGCTCACCGGGGAACGGGAAGGAGCCGGCGGCGATCATCTGCGCCAGGTCGGAGGCCGACTGGAGGTAGGTGAGTTCGAGCCGGCTCGGGGTACGGACCGTGAGCAGGTTGGTGTTGCGGGCGATCACCCCGAGCACCCGGCCCTCGCGGCGCACCGGGATCGACTCGACCCGCACGGGCACCTCCTCGCGCCACTCGGGGTCGCCCTCGCGCACGATCCTGCCCTCGTCGAGCGCGGCGTCGAGCAGCGGTCTGCGGCCGCGCGGCACCAGGTGGCCGACCATGTCGTCCTGGTACGAGGTGGGGCCGGTGTTGGGGCGCATCTGCGCCACGGAGACGTAGTGGGCCCCGTCGCGGGTGGGGACCCACAGGACGAGGTCGGCGAAGGAGAGGTCGGACAGCAGCTGCCACTCGGAGACGAGGAGGTGCAGCCATTCGAGGTCGGACTCGTCGAGGGCCGAGTGCTGCCGTACGAGATCGTTCATGGAGGGCACACGGGCGAGGGTACCCGCGGGCCGCGGCGCCGAGCGGGACCCTCAACCCGCCTGGCACCGCAGCCCGGAGTTGCCACGGCCGGAGGTGTGCGGTCCTGCGGCCGTTTCCCGGCCCCGGCGCGGTCAGGGCAGAGGGCGCCGGTGCCGCGTCCCGCCCCTCTGTGCGGTGAGGGGCGGACGCCTTTGCGATTCCATTGTGGACTAGACCATTCCGCGGTGTCCAGGGCCGTGCGCACGGTTCCGTACGGGCCTTCGGGGGGCACGTCACGGCGTGGGTTCAGCGGGTCCTCGTGACCTTCGCCAGGGCGCGGGGGGCGTCGGGGTCCTGGCCGCGCGCGATCGTCACCTCGTACGCGAGGAGCTGGAGCGGCAGGATCTCCAGGACGGGCTGGACCTCCTCCGCGACCCCCTCGGTGGGCAGCACGAAGCCCGCGGACGCGGTGGCGGCCGCCTCTGCGGGGCCGAGGACGCACAGGTCGGCGCCGCGCCCGCGCAGCCGGTCGAGCACGGGCCTGAGCACCTCGCCGCCCCGCCCTTCCGGCACGACGGCGATCACCGGCGAGACGTTGTCGACCATGGCGAGCGGGCCGTGCAGGAGGTCGGCGCCCGAGTAGGCGAGCGCGGGGATGTAGCTCGTCTCCATGAGCTTGAGCGCCGCCTCCTTGGCCGTGGGGTAGCCGTAGCCCCGCGAGGTGATGACCATGCGCTCGGCGAAGCGGTAGCGGGCCGCGAGGTCCCGCACCTCGTCCTGCCGGGCGAGCAGGGCCTCGGCGCGGTCCGGCAGGACGCCCGCGGCGGCGCCGGCGCCGCCGGCGAGGCCCTCCACGAAGAGGTAGAGGGCGAGCAGGGTCGCGGTGTACGTCTTGGTGGCGGGCAGGGCGCGCTCGGCGCCTGCGAGGACGTCGACGTGGAACTCGCTGACGGCGGCGAGCGGCGAGTCGGGGCTGTTGGTCACGGCGAGCGTGATGGCGCCGGCCTCGCGTGCGGCGCGGGCCGAGGAGACCAGGTCGGGCGAGCCGCCGGACTGGCTGACCGTGACGAACAGCACGTCGCTCAGGTCGGGCCGGGCGCCGTAGGCGGTGACGGTGGACATGGACGCCAGGCCGCAGGGCAGCCCGCGCCTGATCTCCAGCAGGTACTTGGCGTACAGCGCGGCGTTGTCCGAGGTGCCGCGGGCGGACAGCAGGACGAAGCGGGGGCGCCGCGCGGCGACGGCCGCCGCCGTCTCGCGGACGGCGCCCGCGCCCTCGGTGAGGAGGCGCCGCAGGATCCCCGGCTGCTCGGCCATCTCGCCCGCCATGATCACGCCGGGATGCTCGCTCTGGGACATCTGCCGCCTCCACGGCGCCGGCGGGCAGCGCGGGCCCGGTGCGCCCTCTCGCGGTTCTTCCGGTCTTCACCCAGTCGACCACGGGCGGGGACCGCCCCGCCATCCGGCGGGCCGCACCCGTCTGGTAAATTGGTCTATACCACATGTCGGACGCGGTGCCGACCGCAGCGGGGATGGGCAGGAGAAGCGTGGAAGTCGTCATCGTCGAGGACGCCGCCGCAGGCGGCGAGACCGTCGCACAGAGCATCGCGCAGCTGCTGCGCGCCAAGCCGGACGCCCTGCTCGGGGTGGCCACCGGCTCCACCCCTGGGCCGGTCTACCGGGCGCTGACCGCGAAGGCGCGGGCGGGCGAGGTCGACGTGTCGGCCGCGCGGATAGCCCAGCTCGACGAGTACGTGGGGCTGCCCGCGGGCCACCCCGAGTCGTACCGCTCCGTGGTGCTGCGCGAGGTCGTGGCGCCGCTCGGGCTCGCCGAGGACGCCTTCATGGGCCCCGACGGCAGCGCCGAGGACGTGCGGGCGGCGTGCCTCGCCTACGACCGGGCGCTCGCCGAGGCGGGCGGGGTCGACCTCCAACTGCTCGGCATCGGCACCGACGGGCACATCGGCTTCAACGAGCCCTGCTCCTCGCTCGCCTCCCGCACCCGCATCAAGACACTCACCGAGCAGACCCGCGTGGACAACGCGCGCTTCTTCGACGGCGACATCACGCAGGTCCCGCGCCATGTCATCACCCAGGGCATCGGCACCATCCTGGAGGCGCGCCACCTGGTGCTGCTCGCCACCGGCGAGAACAAGGCCGACGCGGTCGCGCTCGCCGTCGAGGGCCCGGTCGCCTCGGTGGTGCCCGCCTCCGCGCTGCAACTGCACCCGCACGCCACGGTCGTGGTCGACGAGGCCGCCGCGTCCAAGCTGAAGCTCGCGGACTACTTCCGCGCGACCTACGCCGCCAAGCCCGACTGGCAGGGCCTGTAGGCGCGTTCCCAGGACCCCTCCCCCACAGGAGGAGAACCGCCGCGGCCCCGGGTCGCGGCATGACGGTGCCGGGCCGCCCCACAAGGGCGGCCCGGCACCGTCGCGCTGTTCTCCCCCAGGTCAGGCCACGCGTCCCGCGATCACCTCGGCCGCCGCCCGCGCGCACACGCGGGCCGCGCCGTGGGTGGCGATGTGCAGGGCGCCCCTGGCAGGCGCCACGTCGAGGCCCATCTCGACCACGACGGTGCCGGGGCGCGCGGCGACCAGCTCGTCGAGCGCGCGGGCGGTCCAGGGGTGCCTGTGCACGTCCCGTACGGCGACGACGAGTGGCCGCTCCCCCGCGGCCGCCAGCACCTCCGCCGTGCCGTACGAGTCCTCGGTGTACGTGCCGGTCGCGGTGGCCGGCAGCAGCTTCGCCAGCTCGGGGCCCACGCCCCAGGGCGTCTGGCTGCCGACCGCGATGTTCGGGGCCGCGGTGAGCACCGCGACGTACGCGGGCGTGCTCAGCGGCTTCGCGGTCCCGGTCACCCGCACGGCGCGGCGCGCGGCCACCAGGCCGACCGGGTCGCCGGGCGCGGTCCCCTCCTGTGCCGCCGCGCCCGGCCCCGCCGCCCCCCGCGCCCGCAGGGTCCACTCGCCGAGCGCGCGCACGCGCGCGGCTGCCTCCGCGAGCCGTTCCTCGGGCAGTTCACCGCCCCGCACCGCCGCGACCAGCGCGTCACGCAGCCGCAGTACGGTCCCCTCGTCGAAGGGGCCGCCGCCGACGCAGATCGCGTCGGCGCCCGCCGCGATCGCGAGGGCCGTGCCGTGCTCGGTGCCGTAGGTGGCGGCGATGGCCTGCATATCCATGCCGTCCGTGATGATAAGGCCCTGGAAGCCCAGCTCGTCACGGAGCAGCCCGGTCAGGACTCGACCGCTGAGGGTGGCGGGGCGGTCGGGGTCGAGCGCGGGGCTGATGATGTGCGCGCTCATCACGGCCTTGGCGCCCGCGGCGACCGCGGCCCTGAAGGGCACCAGGTCGCGGGCGTCGAGGACGTCGCGGCCCACGTCGATGCGGGGCAGCGAGTGGTGCGAGTCGACCGCGGTGTCGCCGTGTCCGGGGAAGTGCTTGGCCGAGGCGGCGACCCCGGCGCTCTGCAGCCCCTCGACATAGGCGGCCGCGTGCCGGGCGACCAGCGCGGGGTCGGTGCCGAAGGACCGTACGCCGATGACCGGGTTGTCCGGGTTGGCGTTGACGTCGACCGAAGGCGCCCAGTCGAGGTCGATGCCGCACGCGGCGAGCGCGCGGCCGAGGCCGGCGGCGACCGCGCGGGTCAGGTCCGTGTCGTCCACCGTGCCGAGCGCGTAGTTGCCGGGCACGGACGACCCCCGGCCGACCTCGATGCGGGTGACGTCGCCGCCCTCCTCGTCCACCGCGACCAGCAGGCCCGGGTGGTCGGCGCGCAGCCTGCCGGTGAGCCGGGTCAGCTGCTCGGCGGACTCGACGTTGCGCCCGAACAGGGCGACGGAGGCGAGCCCCTCGTCGAGCCTGCGCAGCACCCAGTCCGGCACGTCGGTGCCGGCGAACCCGGGCTGGAGCACGGCGAGCGCGTCGCGCTCCAGGGTGCCGGTGCGCGCTGCCCCGGTGGCCGCGGCGGTCATCCCTTCACCGCCCCCGCGGTCATGCCGGTGCCCGCGCGCCGCTGCATGAAGAGGAAGACGACGACCACGGGCAGGGTGAAGAGGGTGGCGGCCGCCATGGTGGCGCCCCAGTCGTCGCCGAAGTTGGTCTGGAACTGGGTCAGCCAGAGGGTCAGCGTCTCGCCGCCCTCCTTGTTGAGGATGAGCACGAGCGCGTACTCGTTCCAGGCCGTGATGTAGCCGAACAGCGAGGTCGCCATCAGGCCGGGCGCGAGCAGCGGCAGCACGACCCGGACGACGGCCTGGAAGCGGGTGCAGCCGTCGACGAGCGCGGCCTCCTCCAGTTCCTTCGGCACGGCGGCGATGAACCCGCGCAGCGTCCAGACGGTGAACGGCAGGACCATCATCATGTAGAAGAGGGTCAGCGGGAGCAGGCTGTTGAGGGCGTCGGAGTCCCGGACGATCAGGTAGACGGAGATCGTGAGGACCTCCCAGGGCGCCATCTGCGCCATCATGATCATCAGGATGAACGCCTTGCGGCCCTTGAACCGCATGCGCGCGACCGCGAACGACGAGAGCGTCGCGACGATCAGCGAGAGCAGCACCGCGCCGATGGTGACGGTGAAGCTGTTGCGGACGAAGGTCCAGAAGCCCGCCGCGTGCACGGCCCTGCTGAAGTGGCCGAGCGTCCCGTGCAGGGGAAAGAGCACCGGCGTGGACGAGACGATGTCCAGGTCCGGTTTGAAGGCCGTCGTCACCATCCAGTAGACGGGGAAGACGAAGAAGGCGAAGAGGACGACGGCGATGATGTTGGGCCAGAGCCTGCCGGCCAGGGAGCGCCTCACAGCTCGTCCTCCTCCTTCAGGATGACGCGGAAGTAATAGGACATGAGGGCCGCCAGGATGACGATGGTGAGCATGGAGATGGCGGCGCCCGTGCCGAAGTGCTGGTTGCCGAAGCCCTCGACGTACGCGTAGACGGGCAGCGTCTCGGTGAGTCCTTCGGGGCCGCCCGCGTTGAGCGCGTAGACCTGGGTGAACGCCTTGAAGACCCAGATGATCTCCAGGAACGTCGTGCTCAGGAAGAACGGCTTGAGGATCGGGAACAGCACCTGCCAGAAGGTGCGCCAGGCGCCCGCGCCGTCCATCCGCGCGGCCTCGAAGATCTCCGCGGAGACGGTGGTGAGGCCGGCGAAGAGGTTGAGCGCCACGAAGGGGATGGAGCCCCAGACCACCATCAGCGTGATCACCGCGAAGGTGGACAGCTGGTGGCCGAACCAGTTGTAGCCGTGCATGGAGTGCCAGCCGAGGCTGTCGAGGCCCCAGTTGACGACGCCGTTCTGGGTGTCGAACAGCCACTGGTAGACGGTGGTGCCCACGACCTGCGGCATGGCCCAGGCGAGGACGAGGCCAAGGGAGAGCAGCAGCCGCATCCGCTTGCCGAGCCGGTTGAGCAGCAGTCCGATGAGCGTGCCCGCCGCCATGATGAGGACGACGTTGGCCGCGGTGAAGGCGACCGAGCGCCCCGCGGTGTGCCAGAACTCCGAACTGGTCAGCTGGTCGGTGTAGTTGCCGAAGCCGTTCCACTCGGTGGTGTGCTGGATCAGCTGGAAGGGTTCGAGGGTCTGGAAGGAGATGAGCAGGTTGCGGACGAGCGGGTAGCCGAGCAGCAGCGCCGTGGCGGCGAGCGTCGGCAGCAGGAGCAGGTACGGCGTGAAGCGCGTGCGGCGCCGGGTGCCCGAGGGGCTCACGGGTCTGCTCGGGGGCGTCGGCCCCGCGGTGAGTACGGTGGCGGCCTGGGGCGGGGTCGCCGCCGGGTCGGGCCCCCTGGTCTTGGTGCCTCTGTACTGCGCGGCCATGCTTCTCGCTTCCTCGTGCCGTGCGCTGCGAACGCTTCAGCCCGCCGCCGTCCGCCCGCCGCGGTCCGCGGGGAGGCGGGGCGCGCGGCGGGCGGAGGGTGCTGCGGGCGTGTTACTTCTGGCTGAGCCGCTTGTCCATCTCCGTGTTGGCCTTCTCGGCCGCGGCGGAGGGGGACTGGCCCTGGAGGACACCGGTCATGAAGAGGGTGGTGATCGGGTTGGGCGCGTTCTCGACGTTGCCCCACTCGGGGATCAGCGGCGTGGTGCCGCCGTTGGCCGCGGCGGCCGCCGAGACAGTGCCGAAGTCGTTGCCCGCGAGGTTGCCGTTGAGCGACGACTTGTTCGGGACGACGCCGCCCTCCTTGGCGAGCGCGCCCTCGAACTGGTCCGACATGGCCAGCTTGAGGAAGTTGAGCGCGCCCTTGGGGTTCTTCGTGCCCTGCGAGACGGCGAGGTTGGAACCGCCGAGGAAGACGGCGGCGGTCTTGTCCGCGGTCTTGCCCGGGAGGGCGAAGTAGCCGATCTGGTCCTTCAGCTTCGGGTTCTTGGTGAGGGCGCCCGAGCCCTCCCAGCCGAGGCCGAGGAAGGCGCCGACGTCGCCCTTGGCGAAGACGTCGGACTGCTGCGGCGTCGCCTCGTCCTTGTCCTTGGGGGCGGTGCCGTACGAGTTGAGCTTCTTGTACAGCTGGATGGCCTGCGCGGCCTGGGGCGTGTCCAGGTTGGCCTTGTAGCCGTCGCCGTCCTTCCTGACGAGGTCGGCGCCGGCGTCGAGGAGCATGCCGTCGAAGGCGTACCAGTCCTGGCCCGGCAGGTAGAAGGCGTCCTTGGTGCCCTTGGCCTGGATCTTGGCGAGGTCCTTGAACAGCTCGTCCTGGGTCTTCGGCGTGCCGGTGATGCCCGCGTCGGCCCAGATCTTCTTGTTGTAGATGACGACGCGGCTGGCCGCGTACCACGGCACCGCGATCTGCTTGCCCTCGTACACCGCGGACTTGGCCATGGCGGGCAGCCAGCCGGAGGCGCCGAGCGCCGCCTTGTCCTTGCCGAGGTCCATCAGACCGCCGGTCTGGGCGTAGTACGGGGTCTGGGTGTTGCCGACCTCGATGACGTCGGGCGGCGTGGACTCGGAGAGGGCGGTCGTCAGCTTCTGCTGGATGCCGTCCCACTGCTGGACCGCGATCTTGACCTTCTTGCCGGGGTACTTCTTCTCGTACGCCGCGGTGATCTGCTTGGTCCAGTTCGGGGGGTTGGAACCGCTCATCAACCACACGTTGATGGTATTTCCGGCGTCCCCGCCGCTCGCCTTGTCCCCGCTGCCGCCCGATCCGCCGCACGCCGCGACTCCGATCAGCATCCCCGCGACACCGATCGCCCCTATGAGCTTCCGCTTCACGCCACCCTCCTCAGGGATTCCCGCTACCCCCCGCCCACCGCGAAGACTGACGCCACGCACTGCCGGGGCCGGGACGTGGTCTTTAATGGTTTAGACCAGTACGGGGAGCTTGGCCTAGACCTTTAGGGGTGTCAAGGGTGTATAAGAAGGGCTGTCGTGTCCGTTATCGGACCGACACCTGAGGCAGGGCGGGCCAACGTCCCGACCACGGAGCCGTGTCCCAGCACCGCACCGTGCCACCATGTGAGCCGCGACAGACGGAGGAGCCGGTGACGGCAGGAGCACAGGAGCCGGGAAGGCAGGTCATGGCGGACGGGGGTGCCGGCACCTCCGGGACCGAGGGTAGCGGCGCGGCGGCCACCCGCACCGCCCGGGTGCCAAAGTACTACCGCCTCAAGAGACATCTGCTGGACATGACCCGGACGATGCCGCCCGGCACGCCCGTACCGCCGGAGCGCACGCTCGCCGCCGAGTTCGACACCTCCCGCACGACGGTGCGCCAGGCGCTCCAGGAGCTGGTGGTCGAGGGCAGGCTGGAGCGCATCCAGGGCAAGGGCACGTTCGTCGCGAAGCCGAAAGTCTCGCAGGCACTCCAACTCACCTCGTACACCGAGGACATGCGGGCCCAGGGACTCGAACCCACCTCGCAGCTGCTGGACATCGGGTACGTCACGGCCGACGACCGGCTCGCCGGACTGCTGGAGATCGCGTCGGGCGGCCGGGTGCTGCGCATCGAGCGGCTGCGCCTCGCGAGCGGCGAGCCGATGGCGATCGAGACCACCCACCTGTCGGCGAAGCGCTTCCCCGCGCTGCGCCGCTCCCTGGTCAAGTACACCTCGCTCTACACCGCGCTGGCCGAGGTCTACGGGGTCCACCTGGCGCAGGCCGAGGAGACCATCGAGACCTCGCTCGCCACGCCCCGCGAGGCCGGGCTGCTCGGCACGGACGTGGGCCTGCCGATGCTGATGCTGTCCCGCCACTCCCTGGACGAGGGGGGCGAGGCGGTCGAGTGGGTGCGGTCCGTGTACCGGGGCGACCGCTACAAGTTCGTGGCGCGGCTGCACCGGCCGGTGGGCTGAGGACGGCGCGCCCCGCAAGCGGCCCGGAGCCCCCGCGCCGGGCCGTCTGCGATCGAGACGGCGGGCCCGCGCGGGTCCGCGCCTGAAAACGAGTGCCGAACCGGACCGGCGCGGGCCACTCGTGCGACCGGCTTGCAGCGCCGTTGACATCACCGTTTCCGTTCCGATACGCGGACAGGGGGTGACGCAACGCTTATACCGCGCTTAGATTGCCCCCGCATTACCAGGTGATCAAGCGAGGGGACGCAGCCGATGCCCGATGTTCCTCAGGAGCACGAATCCGCGGCGGGCGGCACGAGACCGCCCACCGTCACCCCGCTGCGCGTGGTCATCGGGGTGTGCCTGGTCATCCCGTTCGTCGCGATGCTCTGGGTCGGCTCGTACGCCAGGGTCGACCCGACCTTCATCGGCATCCCGTTCTTCTACTGGTACCAGTTGCTGTGGGTGCTGATCACCACGGCGCTGACGGTGGTCGCCCACAAGCTCTGGCAGCACGACCAGCGCTCGCGGGCCGCGGCCCGCGCCGCGCGTGAGGGAGGTGCCGCGCGATGAACGGCGGCGGTGTCAACGGCGTCGCGCTCGGCGTCTTCATCTTCTTCTTCCTCGCCGTGACCGTGATGGGCTTCCTCGCGGCCCGGTGGCGCCGGGCGGCCAACGAGCACAGCCTCGACGAATGGGGCCTGGGCGGGCGGTCGTTCGGCACCTGGGTGACGTGGTTCCTGCTCGGCGGCGACCTGTACACCGCGTACACGTTCGTCGCGGTGCCCGCGGCGATCTACGCGGCGGGCGCCTCCGGCTTCTTCGCGGTGCCGTACACGATCCTCGTCTACCCGCTGATCTTCACGTTCCTGCCGCGCCTGTGGTCGGTCTCGCACCGGCACGGGTACGTCACGCCCTCCGACTTCGTCCGCGGCCGCTTCGGCTCCCGCGGCCTGTCGCTCGCGATCGCGGTCACCGGCATCCTCGCGACGATGCCGTACATCGCGCTCCAGCTCGTCGGCATCCAGGCCGTGCTGGACGTGATGGGCGTAGGCGGCCAGAACGGCAACTGGTTCGTCAAGGACCTGCCGCTGTTCATCGCCTTCCTGGTGCTCGCGGCGTACACGTACGTGTCCGGGCTGCGCGCGCCCGCGCTGATCGCGTTCGTCAAGGACGGCCTGATCTACATCGTCATCCTCGTGGCGATCATCTACATCCCGATCAGGCTCGGCGGCTTCGACGACATCTTCGCGAAGGCAGCGCACGCGTTCGCGAAGATCTCCCCGGCAACCGGCAAGCCCAAGGGCTCGCTCGCCCCGCCGCCCACCGGGCAGTGGGGGTACGCCACGCTCGCGCTCGGCTCCGCGCTCGCGCTGTTCATGTACCCGCACTCCATCACGGCGACCCTGTCGAGCCGCAGCCGCGAGGTGATCCGCCGCAACACCACGATCCTGCCGCTGTACTCGCTGATGCTGGGGCTGCTCGCCATCCTCGGCTTCATGGCGATCGCGGCCGGGATCAAGGTGTCCAACGGACAGTTGGCGATCCCGACGCTGTTCGCGCAGATGTTCCCGAGCTGGTTCGCGGGGGTGGCGTTCGCGGCGATCGGCATCGGCGCGCTGGTGCCCGCGGCGATCATGTCGATCGCGGCGGCGAACCTCTTCACCCGCAACATCTACCGTGACTTCATCAAGCCGGACGCCACGCCCGAGCAGGAGACCCGCGTCTCCAAGCTCGTCTCCCTGCTGGTGAAGGTCGGCGCGCTGGTCTTCGTGCTCGGCATGGACCAGACGGTGGCGATCAACTTCCAGCTGCTCGGCGGCATCTGGATCCTCCAGACCATGCCCGCCATCGTCAGCGGCCTGTTCACCCGCTGGTTCCACCGCTGGGCGCTGCTGGCCGGCTGGGCCGCCGGTATGGTCTACGGCACGCTCGCCGCGTACGGCGTCGCGAGCCCGACGCAGAAGCACTTCGGCGGCTCGTCGGCCGAGATCCCCGGCATCGGGCAGATCGGCTACATCGGCATGACGGCGTTCGTGCTGAACGTCCTGGTCTCCGTCGTCCTGACCTTCGTCTTCCGCGCCTTCAAGGCCCCCGAGGGCACCGACGAGACGCGCCCGGGCGACTACACCGCGGACGCGGGCGACAAGGACGTCGAGGTGGAACTCCCCCCGGCCCCCGTCAACTGACCCGCCCCCACGGGCCGCCGCCTCTTACCGGGCGGTGGCCCGTCGCCGTCCACGGGCCCGGGGTCAGTGCACCCAGTCCTTGAGCGGCTCGGTGTCGAGCGTGATCCCGACGGGCTCCGGCAGGGTGATTTCCTTGCCGAACGGCACCACGCGCACGCTCTCGTACCGCACGCCGTCGGGCTCGCTGTGCACGCGGACCTCCGCGTTGTCCCGATCGACCAACAGGTACACCGGGATGCCCGCCTGGGCGTAGGCCGCCGGCTTCTCGACCCGGTCGCGGGCGTTGGTATCGTCGTCGTACGACGTGACCTCAAGGGCCATGGGAACGGCGCCCTCCGGCTCCGCCCACTCACCACGGCCGAGGAGCGCACCGCTCTCCGTGAGCACACCGTCCGGCCTGGCCCGGCCCCTGCGGTACTGCTGCACCTTGAGCCCCTGCTCCGGATACAGCCACAGCTCAGGCCTGGCCTGGATGCAGATACGGGTCAGCCACTCGATGATCCGCCCGTGCTCCGGGTCCGGCCCTGTCTTGCTCCTGATCTTCCCGTCGAAGAGTCCGAATCGGATGCCGGTCAAGTGCTCCACCAACACCTCGGCGGCCTCCTCGAACTCCTCCGGCACAATCTCGCGCCCGTCGCTCACAGCGGTCACGGGAAGCGCCTCCTTCTAGTCCCGAACGATATCCCAAGCAGCCGACACCGGACCCTCAGAACGCCACACGCCACAACATCTAGTGGTCGTTGCGCCGGGTGCGCCCAGATGTATGCTCATGGCGCTGCCGACGCAGGGGAACCCGGTGAGAGTCCGGGACTGTCCCGCAACGGTGTGCGCGGTGCGTCCGCGCGAGTCCGAGTACCTGACGGCAGCCGCCCCGGCGCGGTGCCGGGGCTGCCAGGACGTCCGGGTCTCGTGGAGTGGACCGGTGGACGCGGTGGTGCCGCCCGCCCTGCCCAGGGGCCGGTGCCCTCACCGCCGTTCCCCGCCCCGCGCGGACCGGCCAAGTGAGGGAGAGCCTCCAGCGTGACCATCGCACCCCCGGAACCCGTTTCGGCCGAACTGCTGCGGATTCTCACGGACCTCACCGCCGACCTGCCCGGCGTCGAGCCAGGCAGGGTGGCCGCCGCAGCGCTGCGCGGCCGCAGCGCCCACGCGGACGCGGCCGAGCTGCGCGACCTCGCGACCGAGGCCGCCGCAGGCCTGATCTCCGAGGACCCCGCGTACAGCAGGCTCGCCGCCCGGCTGCTGGCCCGCGCCGTGGCCGAGGAGGCGGCGGGCGAGGGCGCCGTGTCGTTCTCCGCGTCGATCGCCGTCGGGCACCGCGAGGGGCTGATCGCCGACCGCACCGCCGCGTTCACGGCCGCGCACCGGGCCGCCCTCGACGCGCTGGTGGACCCGGCGGCCGACGACGGCTTCGAGTACTTCGGCCTGCGGACCGTGTACACGCGCTACGTGCTGCGCCACCCGACGACCCGCCGGGTCATCGAGACGCCGCAGTACTTCCTGCTGCGGGTGGCGGCCGGGCTCGCGAGGGACACCTCGGACGCCTCGCTGGCCGAGGTCGCCGACCTGTACCGGCTGATGTCGCGCCGCGCGTACCTGCCCTCCTCCCCCACCCTGTTCAACTCGGGCACCCGCCACCCGCAGATGTCCTCCTGCTACCTGCTGGACTCGCCGCTGGACGAGCTGGACTCGATCTACGCCCGCTACCACCAGGTCGCGCGGCTCTCGAAGCACTCGGGCGGCATCGGCCTGCCGTTCTCGCGGGTGCGGGCACGCGGCTCGCTGATCCGGGGCACCAACGGGCTCTCCAACGGGATCGTGCCGTTCCTGCGCACCCTGGACGCCTCCGTCGCCGCCGTGAACCAGGGCGGCCGCCGCAAGGGTGCCGCCGCCGTGTACCTGGAGACCTGGCACGCCGACATCGAGGAGTTCCTCGAACTGCGCGACAACACCGGCGAGGAGGCCCGCCGCACCCACAACCTGAACCTCGCGCACTGGATCCCCGACGAGTTCATGCGCCGGGTCGCCGCCGACGAGGAGTGGTCGCTGTTCTCGCCGTCCGACGTGCCCGAGCTCACCGACCTGTGGGGCGAGCGGTTCGACGCCGCGTACCGGGCCGCCGAGGCGGCCGGCCTCGCCCGCACCACGCTGCCCGCGCGCGAGCTGTACGGGCGGATGATGCGCACCCTCGCGCAGACCGGCAACGGCTGGATGACCTTCAAGGACACCGCGAACCGCACGGCCAACCAGACCGCCGGGCCCGGTCGGGTCATCCACTCGTCGAACCTGTGCACCGAGATCCTGGAGGTCACGGACGACTCCGAGACCGCCGTGTGCAACCTCGGCTCGGTCAACCTGGGCGCGTTCACCGCCGCGGGCCCTTACGGCGGGGTGGACACCGCGCTCGACTGGGAGCGGCTCGACGCGGCCGTCCGCGTCGCGGTGCGCTTCCTCGACCGGGTCGTGGACCGCAACTTCTACCCGACCGGGGAGGCCGGGCGCTCCAACTCCCGCTGGCGGCCGGTCGCGCTGGGCGTGATGGGCCTCCAGGACGTGTTCTTCGCGCTGCGGTTGCCCTTCGACTCCGCGCAGGCGCGCGAGCTGTCGACCCGGATCGCCGAGCGCGTCATGCTCACCGCGTACGAGACCTCCTGCGACCTCGCGGCGGAGGACGGGCCGCTGCCCGCCTGGCGCGAGACGCGGGCCGCGCGCGGCGTGCTCCACCCCGACCACTACGAGGTGGAGCACCACTGGCCCGAGCGGTGGGAGGCGCTGCGCGCCAGGATCGCGACGACCGGCATGCGCAACGCGCTGCTCCTCGCGATCGCGCCGACCGCGACCATCGCGTCGATCGCGGGCGCCTACGAGTGCATCGAGCCGCAGGTCTCCAACCTCTTCAAGCGCGAGACGCTGTCGGGGGAGTTCCTCCAGGTCAACCCGTACCTGGTGGCGGACCTCAAGCGGCTCGGGCTGTGGGACGAGCAGACCAGGGAGGCGCTGCGCGAGGCGAACGGCTCGGTGGCGGGCCTCGAACGGGCGCCCGCGGAGCTGCGCGCCCTGTACCGCACCGCGTGGGAGCTGCCGCAGCGCGCGCTGATCGACCTGGCCGCGGCCCGCACGCCCTACCTCGACCAGGCCCAGTCGCTCAACCTGTTCCTGGAGACGCCGACCATCGGGAAGCTCAGCTCGATGTACGCGTACGCCTGGCGGCAGGGCCTCAAGACCACCTACTACCTGCGCTCGCGTCCCGCCACCCGGATCGCGCGCGCCGCGGCGGGCCGCAGCGCGGCCGCCGCGCCCGCAGACGGCGACGCCGTCGCCTGCTCCCTGGAAAACCCCGAGTCCTGTGAGGCCTGCCAGTGAACCCGCCCACCGCACCCGAGACCGACACCCCGACCGGGCCCACGAAGACCACGGAGGCCGCTCGCAGGGGCAACCTCCTCGACCCCGGTTTCGAGCTGACCCTGCGGCCGATGCGGTACCCCGACTTCTACGAGCGCTACCGCGCCGCGATCCGCAACACCTGGACCGTGGAGGAGGTGGACCTGCACTCCGACGTCTCCGACCTGGCGAAGCTCTCACCGGCCGAGCAGCACATGATCGGCCGCCTCGTGGCGTTCTTCGCGACGGGTGACTCGATCGTGGCGAACAACCTCGTGCTCACGCTGTACAAGCACATCAACTCGCCCGAGGCGCGGCTCTACCTGTCGCGGCAGCTGTTCGAGGAGGCGGTGCACGTCCAGTTCTACCTGACGCTGCTCGACACCTACCTGCCCGATCCAGAGGACCGGGCCGCCGCGTTCGCGGCCGTCGAGAACATCCCGTCGATCCGCGAGAAGGCCGCCTTCTGCTTCCGCTGGATGGACCAGGTCGAGCAGATCGACCGGCTGGAGACCGCCGCCGACCGGCGCCGCTTCCTGCTCAACCTGATCTGCTTCGCCGCCTGCATCGAGGGCCTGTTCTTCTACGGGGCGTTCGCGTACGTCTACTGGTTCCGCTCGCGCGGCCTGCTGCACGGCCTCGCGACCGGCACCAACTGGGTCTTCCGCGACGAGACGATGCACATGAGCTTCGCCTTCGACGTGGTGGACACGGTCAGGCGGGAGGAGCCCGGGCTGTTCGACGAGGCGCTCCGCGGCCAGGTCACGGAGATGATCAAGGAAGCGGTGGAGGCGGAGCTCCAGTTCGCGCACGACCTGTGCGGCGAGGGGATGCCCGGCATGAACACCGCGTCCATGCGCGAGTACCTCCAGTGCGTCGCCGACCAGCGGCTCCAGCGGCTGGGCTTCGCCCCGGTGTACGGGTCGCAGAACCCGTTCTCGTACATGGAGCTCCAGGGCGTGCAGGAGCTGACGAACTTCTTCGAGCGGCGCCCCTCCGCCTACCAGGTCGCGGTGGAGGGCACGGTCGGCTTCGACGACGAGTTCTGAGCCGCCCGCGTGCCGGGTCCCCGCGCGGGGACCCGGCACGCCCCGCACCCGCCCGGTCAGTCCCTGCCGTCGCCGCGGGTCAGGGCCCACGCGTCCCTCGACCACGTGGCGCGGTGCAGCTCGGCCCACCGGGCCCTGGTCGCGGCGGAGACGGCGCCCCTGGCGCGTGCGGCGCCGGCCCTGGCGATCTGCCGGTCGCCCGCGCGGTCCCGCAGCCACCACGTCACGGGCGCCGCGAGGACCAGGGCGAAGAGTACGACGAGTGCGATGACGGTCACGAAGATGTCCATGGCCCCACTGTCGGGCGCGGGCGGCCCGCCGGGCAGTGGCAGGACTCTCATGGGCCGTCGAATTACCGCCAACGGGGTGCCACGCCGGGGCCATGCTGACCAATGTGGCGGCCGTCCTGCTGGACGGCGTGCACCCGTTCGAGCTCGGGGTCGTCTGCGAGGTCCTCGGCCTCGACCGCAGGGACCAGGGACTGCCGCGCTACGACTTCGCCGTGGCGTCGGCCGAGGGCCCGACGCTCTCCACACACGGCGGCTTCACCCTCGGCGGTCTGCAAGGACTCGACCGCCTTGAGACGGCCGAACTGGTCTGCGTGCCCGCGGGCGACGACTACACCCACCGCTCGTTTTCGCCGGAACTGCTGACCGCGCTGCGCCGCGCCGTGGACCGCGGCGCGTGGGTGCTCAGCGTCTGCGCCGGCGTCTTCACGCTCGGCGCCGCGGGACTGCTCGACGGGCGCCGCTGCCGGTCCACCGGCGCCACGCGGACGAGCTGCGCAGGGCCCACCCCCGCGCCGACGTCCAGCCCGACGTGCTCCACGTGGCGGACGGCCCGGTGATCACGTCGGCGGGGACGGCCGCGGGCATCGACGCCTGCCCCCACCTCGTGCGCCTCGAACACGGACCCGAGGTGGCCAACGCCCTCGCGCGCCGCATGGTGGTGCCGCCCCACCGGGACGGCGGACAGGCGCAGTTCGTCGAGCGTCCGGTGCCGCGCGAGGGCTGCGACACGGCCGGCGGGGTGCTGGCGTGGATGGAGCGCCACCTCGGCCGGGAGATCACCGTCGAACAGCTCGCGGAGCGCGCGCATGGCGCCGCGCACCTTCGCCCGCCGCTTCCAGCAGGAGACCGGCACCACGCCGTACCGCTGGCTGCTGCGGCAACGGGTGCTGCTGGCCCAGGAGTTGCTCGAAGGCACGGACGAGACGGTGGACTCGGTCGCGGGCCGGGCCGGCTTCGGCAACGCGGCCACGCTGCGCCACCACTTCCTGCGCGTCCTGAGCACCACGCCGCACGCCTACCGCAGGACGTTGCGCGGCGCGGACCCGGCGGGCCTGCGCCAGGGGGCATGCCCGAGGCCGAGCCGTCTGAGCCGGAGGGCCGCGGCGGGCGCGGGCGGTCAGTCGTTCGGGACGGTCGGGTAGCGGGGCGTGCCCTCGGCCATCTGCTTCAGGGCGGCCTTGCGCTCGCGCTTGGAGAGCCGGTCGATGTACAGGTAGCCGTACAGGTGGTCCGTCTCGTGCTGGAGGCAGCGCGCGAAGTAGCCGGTGCCGCGGACCTTGATGTCGTTGCCGCGCGCGTCCTGCCCGCGCACCTCCGCGTAGTCGGTGCGGGCGAGCGGCGCGTAGGCGGTGGGCACCGAGAGGCAGCCCTCGTTGGAGTCGTCGAGGCGGCGGCGCGCCGGGTCGAGTTCCACGAGGACCGGGTTGCAGACGGCGCCGACGTGCCGCACACCCTCGTCGTCCTGGCAGTCGTAGACGAAGACCTTCAGGTCCACGCCGATCTGGTTGGCGGCGAGCCCGACGCCCTCGGCGGTGCTCTGGCTCGCGAACATGTCGTCGATGAGCTGCGCGAGGCCGTCGTCGAACTCGGTGACCGTGCGGCACTCCTTGTGGAGCGCCGGGTGGCCCACGACGGTGATCGGGCGGGACGTGCCGCGCTCCCGGTGCGCGGCCTCGCGCTCTTTGGCGTCCACCGTGTCCACGACGAACCCGTCCTCGTCCGTCGGGAGGACACCCTCGCCGATCCGCTCGTCCGTCTCCTGCTGCGCCATGTCCGCAGTTGCCCTTCCTGGGTACCGTTGTGCTGCTGCGCCCGCCGCGCGCCGGCAGCTCCGGGCCGCACGGGGGAACCCGTACAGCCTAAGGGCAGGCAGGGGGCGGCGGGGCCCGTCGTGCGGAGCGGGCCCCGGTCTCAGCACACCTCTTCGAGGTCGCGCCACTCGCGGGTGTCCGGGCTGTCGGCGACCCAGCCGTCGAGCAGGCCGCGCACCAGCCCCTGCGGGGCGGCGATGCCGCACTCGCGCTCCGGCGTCCACAGCTCGCCCGGCGATCGGTGGCCCAGCGGCCCGGGGTGGCCCGGCTCGCTGTGGTCGTGCGGGTCGAGGTACTCGCCCTCGCCCTCGGCGCTCGGCATCCGGCTCTCGGAGCACGTACGGCACAGCAGCCGCACCGAGGACGACCAGTCCTCCGCCGCGAAGCCGGCGTCGGCCGCGAGCTGTTCGAGCGCGTCCCTGTCCTCCTCCGCTGCCGCTTCGAGCAGCACCACCCAGGTCGGCACCGGCGAGGGCGCCCACAGCTCGATCTCGTCGAACACCGGGTAGACGTGCGGCGAGCCGTCCGTCGAACCGGCCGTGGTGCGCTCGCCGTTGGGCACGCCGTCATGCAGCACGACCTCGCCCCAGCGCCTGCCGGACGACGGCAGCGGGATCGAGAGCACCTCGATGCGCGCCGGGTCGAGCCTGCGGCCCCACACCACCTCTGCCTCCCCCTCGGGGGAGAGCCGCACGGCCGCGCTGCCGAGGTCCATGCCCTCGGGTTCCTCCGCCGCCTCCGCGCTGTGCGGGCTGCCCGGCACCCTCAGGCCGTACGCCTGCCAGGCCCGGCGCGCCAGCGGCCAGTCCTGGAGCGCGGTGGCCGCAATGCCGACGTTCCACCAGTCGGGGGCGCCCGCCTCCTTGTCGAGCAGCGCCACGGCGCGCAGCCCTGCGGCGCGCGCCTGCTCCCAGTCGTGCCGGAACTTGTGCAGCAGGGCCAGGTTGAACCAGGACTCGGAAAGCCACGGCTCCATGTCGGCCGCCCGCGTCAGCAACGCGCCCGCGTCGTCGTACCGCCCGTCGCCGATCAGCGTGAACGCGCGGTCGGTGGCCTGCCGCCACGACGCGGAGGGCCGATGCCGTACCTTCCCGAAGATCCTCACGATTCCCGCCTGCCGGTCGCTCGGGCCATACCCCAGGACACTGTCCTGTTCGCATCCAACCATGCCGGGTGGCTGCTCTCTACTCACGGGCTACCCAGCCGGGGCCGGGGTCAGACCGCCGCGCGCCAGGACACGTGCGAGGGATTCCACCACGTCGGGGTGGTAGTCGCGCGCCGTGCCGAGCCGCAACCGCTCAAGCGCGCCGAGCGGCCCGCCCCCGCGACCGCTGTCACCTGCCAGGTCGTCGTACGCGTTGACGGCGCGGACGATCCGGGCGGGCAGCGGCTGCTCACGGTACGGGTCGGCCTGCCGCTCGACGACCACGGCCACCGCGGAGGGTACGCCGGTCTGCCGGACCACGGCCCCGCCGAGCAGCGCGATCCGGCGCTGCTCGGCCTCCGGCAGGCGGGCGGTGGCCCCCTCGGGCACCGGGTCGACCAGGGACAGCTGGCCGATGTCGTGCATGAGGGCGGCGTACTCAAGGACGGTCAGGTCGCGCCCGCTCAGGCCGAGGTCGCGCCCGACCGCGCGGCACAGCTCGGCGACCCGGCCCGCGTGGCCCTCGCGGGTGTACCCGGCGACCTCGGTGGCGCGCGCGAGGGAGGCGATGGTCTGCCGGTAGGTGCTGCGCACGGCCGCGTAGCGGCGGAACGACAGCTGCGTGAGCAGCAGCGGCACGCAGAAGACGGGGAGCGCCCACAGCCCGGCGACGGCGGCGCCGAGCGCTATGACGACGCCCGTCGCACCGACCGCGGAGGCGATGCCGACGAGGGAGCGCAGCTCCTCGCGGAGCAGCGGCGGGAAGGGACCGGCGGCGCGCGCGCCGCGCAGCACGGCGGAGAGCACGGCGTCGCACAGCCCGGTCAGCACGAGCAGCAGCAGGAGCAGGGCCGCGTAGTACGAGCCGCCGAGCACGTACCAGGGCTGGAAGCAGGCCGCGGCGAAGCCGGTCGTGAGGGTGCGGCGCGCCAGGTGGTCGGCGGAGGGGCCGTGCGGGGCGCTGCCCGCCAGGGTGGCGGCGAAGGCCACGGCGACGGTCTGGAGCACGCCGTGCCCCGCGACCTGCCCCCCGCTCTCCCCGAGCAGCGCGTACGCGAGGGCGCCGGCCGCCCCGAGCGGGGCGGGCTCGCGCTCCCCGGGAGGCGCGCCATACCTGGCGGCCTCCCCCACGGCGATGAAGAGGCCGAAGGCGAGCGCGTTGCGCGGGTCCGCCATGCCGTGCAGGAGGGTGTGCGCGAGCGCCGCGGCCACCAGCAGCGCCGCGGCGGCCCTGACCGCGTGCGGCGCCCAGCGGCGGCCGTGCGCCCGGCGGAGGCGGGCCA
>NZ_BAABEP010000032.1:0-84128 GCF_039540215.1 Streptomyces tremellae | reverse complement strand
CTAAGACCCCGCTTGGCCTCCGACTTTGCCCGTGCGCGCGGCGGGGCCGGCGCCCCGGGCGGTGCCCGGCCGCGGCGTGGCCTGGACGGGACCCGCGGAGACCGGCGGGCCCGCAGCGCCTGCCGGTGAGCCCGGTGAGGCGGGTGGGCCCGCCGCCGCAGCCGCGGCGGTGCGGTCCCTCGCCGGGCGCCCGAGCGCCGTGCCGCCCGGCTCGTCCGCGGTGACCGCCGTCTGCCAGCCGTGCCGCGCCAGCGCCCGCACCAGCGCCGCCACCATCTCCGGGTCGAACTGCGTGCCCGCGCACCTCCGCAGCTCCGCGACGGCCGCGGGCACCGGCCTCGCCCTGCGGTACGAGCGGGTCGACGTCATCGCGTCGAAGGCGTCCGCCACCGCGACCACCCGGGCGAACTCAGGGATCTGCCCGCCTGCGAGCCCGTGCGGGTAGCCGCTGCCGTCCATCCGCTCGTGGTGGTGGAGGATCGCGGCGCGCGCCTGGCCGAGGAAGCCGATGCCGCGCACGATCTCGTGCCCGTACTCGGGGTGCAGCTCGATGACGCGGCGCTCCTCGGGGGTGAGCGGCCCGTCCTTGCGCAGGATGCGGGTGGGCACGCCGAGCTTGCCCACGTCGTGCAGGATGCCCGCGAAGCGCAGCACTTCGAGGCGGTCGCGGTCCATGCCGAGTTCCGCGGCGATCATCGCCGAGGCGCGCCCGACCCGTTCGCTGTGGCCGCGCGTGTAGCGGTCCTTGAGGTCGACGGCCTGCACGAGCGCCCTGATAGTGGCCTGGTGGGCGGCGCGCTCGCGGTGGTACTGGGCGAAGACCCAGCAGGAGATGGCCATCGGCAGCAGCACGAAAAGCGACGACAGCGGGCCGAAGGGACCGCGCCAGAGCACGGCCATCATCAGTCCCGCCAGCGTGTGCACGCCGTGCGCGGCCAGCGACCGCGGCAGCAGGCCGCGCCAGGCCGCACGCACCGGCACCCGCTCGGCGGTGGCGAGGATGACGCCGTCGAGTGCGGTGAGGACCAGGCAGAAGGCGAGCGCGGCAGCGGCGGCGGGCAGCAGCACGTAGGGGAAGTCGGGGGCGGTGAGGCCGTAGCCACCGCCGCCGAGCGCGACGGGCCCGCCGAAGGCGGCCTGCGCCCGCGCCGCGGCCCAGGTCGCCAGGGCCGACTGGGCGGCGCGCCAGATCCTGCGGGCCGCGTACGGGCGCCGCTCGACCCGGCCGAGCAGCGATCCTGGGACCGCGACGAGCGCGGCGGCCGCGGGAGGCAGCAGGAAGGCCGCCGCGAGGAGCACGGGGAAGAACGATCCGGCGGCGACCGGCGCGATGGCCTCGGCGTCGCCCGCGGGGCCGCGGTTGCGCAGCCGGAAACGCGCGGGCAGTGGTGCCTCGCACAGGGCGTACAGGAGGGCGAGCGGCACGACGGTGGCCCAGGGCGTCTCCGCCGTACGCACGGCGGGCGCCAGGCAGGCCGCGGCCAGCAGGGCCGTACCCGCGACGCCGGCGCGTGCCGCGCCGGGAATGACCTTCACGACGTCCCCGCCCCTCGTCGTCCCCACCCGCTGATCGGACTCCACCGGATGTGCCGACATCCGGGACCGAACAACGGGTCAGGCTAGTGAGCGGGGGCGCACCGCCAGGGGCCGATGCACCCGATTAGCACCATCGGGTGACGGGAGGCCCGGCGCATGTGCGAGCGGCCGTTCGAGCGGGGCGGGCGCGCGACGGCCCCGGGGCCGCCGGCGGGCGCTACTCGGCGGTGGCGCGGCGCGGCGCGCCGGTCGACACCTCGGTGTCGGGCGGGGTCTGGCCGGACCTGATCAGCTCGATCCGGCCCATGACCTTGTCCCGCAGATCGGTCGGCACGTCGTCGTGGCCGCAGCAGCGCTTCACGAGCTTCTTGACGGCCTGTTCGAGCCCGTACTTCTCCAGGCAGGGCGAGCACTCCTCGAAGTGCTCCTCGAACTTGTGCCCCTCGCTGTCGGGCATCTCGTGGTCGAGGAACTCGTAGAGGTGGTCGAGTACCTCGGCGCAATCCGTCTCATGCGGCTCTCCGCAGCTCATGAGCCCGCGCCTTTCCCGTTGTCGGACGACTTACCGGCAGCACCCGCGGGGACCAGCCCGCGGTCACGGGCATAGTCCTCCAGCATGCCGCGCAGCTGGCGGCGGCCACGGTGGAGCCGGGACATCACCGTGCCGATGGGTGTTCCCATGATGTCGGCGATCTCCTTGTAGGCAAAGCCCTCGACATCGGCGAGATACACCGCGATGCGGAACTCCTCGGGGATCGCCTGCAGGGCGGTCTTCACGTCGGAGTCGGGGAGGCGGTCGAGTGCTTCGGCCTCGGCGGAGCGCAGCCCCGTGGACGAGTGCGACTCGGCGCGCGCCAGCTGCCAGTCCTCGATCTCCTCGGCCGCGCTGCGCTGGGGTTCACGCTGCTTCTTGCGGTAGGAGTTGATGAAGGTGTTGGTGAGGATGCGGTACATCCACGCCTTGAGGTTGGTGCCCTCGCGGAACTGGTGGAAGGACCCGTACGCCTTCGCGTAGGTCTCCTGCACGAGGTCCTCGGCGTCCGCGGGGTTGCGCGTCATGCGCAGCGCGGCCGAGTACATCTGGTCGAGGTAGCCCAGGGCGTCCCGCTCGAAGCGCGCGCTGCGCTCCGCAGCGGTCTCCTCGATGCGTCCGTCGCCCGTCCCCGCCGTCCCTGATTCAGTCCCAGTGACCGGACCCACCTCCTCCAGTGCGGTCGCGGAGCCGAACCCGACCCCACTCGCATCGGAGAATAGTCGACCATCGGGCTTCGAGGTCTGCTGCTCCGCGGCGGCGGACCCCAGCGCGGGGGCACCGGTGCCTGCGGACACCGCCGCCCAGTCCATGCCGTGCCCACCCGGGTGTACGGCGTCGGAGCGGCGCGGGCACATGATGGAACCCATGAGGCGGGACTCCCTCTTCCTGCTCGGTTCACCGGCTGGCTTCACCGGTTCCACTCACAACAGCAGCCACTCAGCGGGCATTCCCGAGGCGGCCGAGCCAGGTCGCGACGCCCTCGGTGAGGGTCACCAGCGCGTCCTCCTGCGAGAGCGGCGCCCGCTTCGGCACGGCGAAGCCGTGGTCCGCGTACGCGACCTCCAGCAGCTCGAAGTCGCCCCCGGGGAACTCCTCGGGCCTTCCGAACGGGTCGGCGCCGCCCTGGACCACCAGGGTGGGCAGGCCCGTGGAGAGCAGTTCGCCGTCGCGTGACCTCTCCGGGCGGCCCGGCGGGTGCAGCGGGAAGCTGAGCGCGAGCACGGCGTGCGCGCCCAGGTCGGCGCCGGTGCGGCAGGCGACGCGCGCGCCCGCGCTGCGCCCGCCCGCGACGACCGGCAGCCCGCGGCGCGCGAGCGCGGGCCACAGGGCGCGCCACGCCGTGTCCAGCGTCTTCGGCGCGGGGGCGACCTTCCTGCCCGCCACCCGCCAGGGCTGCTCCACCCGGGCGACGGTGACGCCGAGCGGCGGCAGCGCGGCGGCCAGCGCCGCCAGGTCCCGCGCCTCGATCCCGCCGCCCGCGCCGTGGCCGAGCGCCAGCACGAGACGGGCCTCGGGGGCGTGGTGCCAGGTGATCCTCGCGGGCCCCGCGGGGGTGTCGGGCGTTTCCGTAGGGCTGGTACTGCTGCTCATGCGGCCCATGGTGCCTCGGGGCGCGCGGCGGGCGGTGCACCCGGCCCCTGGCGGGGCGCGCCCGTCCCGCCAGGGCGTGTCCGACACATACCGTCGGCCGCCGTAAGAGCGGGGCCGACGGCGTCCGGTGCGTGCTGTCGCGCGGCGGAGGACCGGCCGTGTACCGCGGACGTACCGGGCCGACGCCGACCACGCGGCGAGAGCGCGTGCCAGGTGCCGTCAGCCAGGCGGTAGGTGTCAGACACGACCTAGAAGAGGGTGCCCTCCTCGGGCGCCGCGAGCTCCGCCACCAGCTGCGGGCCGTTGTTGCGCACGTCGGAGACCGCGGTGGCCACCGGGTAGGCGCGCAGCAGGCCGGCGGGGGGCGGCGCGAGCAGCGGCCGCACCACCTCCACCTCGGTGCGCGCCGGGTCGAGCCACGCGTCCCAGCGGTCGGGGGTGAGGACGAGCGGCATCCGCGGGTGGATGTCGGCGAGCGAGCGCGGACCCTCCGCGGGCGCGCCCGCGAACGGAGCGGTCTCGGCCTCGGTGGTGATCACCGAGCAGGTGACCCGCCAGGCCCCGGGGTGGTCGCCCGGCAGGGACGGGTCGCGCCAGAACTCGTAGAGCCCGGCGAGCGCCATCACGGAACCGTCGGCCGGGGTGACGAAGTAGGGCTGTTTGCGCGGGCGCTTGCGCTTTCCCTTCTCTTCGAGCTGCCGCTCGTCGGCGCCGGTCAGCCACTCGTAGTAGCCGTCGGCCGGCAGGATGCAGCGGCGGGCGCTGAAGGGCCTGCGGTACGCGGTCTTCTCGTGGACGGTCTCGGCGCGCGCGTTGATCATGCGGGCGCCGCCGTCCGGTGTCTTGGCCCAGGACGGGACGAGCCCCCAGGTGAGGGTGCGCAGCTGGCGCACGGGGCCCGCGCCGGGATCGTCCTTGCGCGGCCGGTCGAGTACCGCGGGCACCTCTTTGGTCGGGGCGACGTTCCAGTCGGCCGCGAGCTCCTCCGCGGGCTCCCACGCCTCGATCCCGAACGTGCTCCGCAGGTCTTCGGGCGACCTGCTCGCCGCGTACCTGCCGCACATGCCCTTCCACCACCCCTCCGGCCTGCCGGGCGCCTCGGGCCCCGCCAGGACCGTCGAGCCTAGGTCATCGCCGCGGCCCCGGTCCAAACCCCCGCGGGGGCGCTCTCAGCGGGCTCTGGGACACTGCCAGCCCCAGTCACCCGCCGGACAGGAGCGCACCCATGCAGGACCTGTGGGACCGGATAGCCGGCACCCAGCCAGGACCCGATGCCTGGCTGGTGGCGGCGGCCGGGGTGCTGGCGCTGCTGTGCGTGCTGCCGCACCGGGTCTGGCGGGTCACCCGCAACGCGGTGACGATCGCGCACGAGGGCGGCCACGGCCTGGTCGCGCTGGTCATGGGCCGCAAGCTGGAGGGCATCAGGCTGCACTCGGACACCTCGGGCCTCACCGTGAGCCGGGGCAGGCCGACGGGCCTCGGCATGATCCTCACGGCGGCCGCCGGGTACACGGCGCCGCCGCTGCTCGGGCTCGGCGGCGCCTGGCTGCTCGCCGCCCACCACATCACGCTGCTGCTGTGGTCGGCGACGGTCCTGCTGGTCGCGATGCTGCTGATGATCAGGAACGCGTACGGCGTGCTGACCGTGCTCGTCGCGGGGGCCGCGTTCGTGCTGGTGTCGTGGCTCACCGGGCCCGAGGTGCAGGCCGCGTTCACCTACACGGTGGTGTGGTTCCTGCTGCTCGGCGGGGTGCGCCCGGCCTTCGAGCTCCAGGCGAAGCGGCGGCGCGGCGGGGCGGGCGACTCGGACGCCGACCAGCTGGCCCGGCTCACCGGGGTGGGCGCGGGCCTGTGGTTCTTCCTCTTCCACGTGGTGTCGCTGTGCTGCCTGATCGGCGGCGGGCGCTGGCTGCTCGGGCTGTGACGGCGCGGGGACGCCGTATACCCCGTGCGGCCCGTGGGGGCGGCGGGGGCGCCGGCGCCGGACAGCGGCGCTACCACGGCCGGATTACGCCCCTGTTTCGTCGTTTTTGGCAGGAATCCCCCCAAGGGTCCAGCCATTAAAGTGAGGGCCATGACCGAGAGTTCCGTGCAGCCCGCCCTCTGGCCCGCCCCCCTCGCCACGGGGCCCGTCGAAGCGACGGTGACCGTGCCAGGGTCCAAGTCGGTCACCAACAGGGCGCTCGTGCTCGCCGCGCTGGCCGCGGAGCCCGGCTGGCTGCGCCGCCCGCTCAGGTCGCGGGACACGCTGCTGATGGCGGACGCGCTGCGGGCCATGGGCGTCGGCATCGAGGAGACCGTCTCGTCGTCGTCGCAGGCGTCGCGCGGCATGGGCGACACCGGCGAGGCCGCCACCACGGGCGAGGCGTGGCGGGTCATCCCCGCGGGCCTGCACGGCCCCGCGGACGTGCGGGTCGGGAACGCGGGCACGGTCATGCGGTTCCTGCCGCCGGTCGCCGCGCTCGCGGACGGCCCGGTCTCCTTCGACGGCGACCCCCGGTCGTACGAGCGTCCGCTCGGCGTCGTCATCCAGGCGCTGCGCGCGCTCGGTGCCCGCGTCGACGACCACGGCCGCGGCTCGCTGCCGCTGACCGTGCACGGCTGCGGCGCGCTGGAGGGCGGCCGGGTGGAGGTCGACGCCTCCGCCTCGTCGCAGTTCGTCTCCGCGCTGCTGCTTTCGGCGCCCCGCTTCAACCAGGGCGTGGAGGTGCGGCACGTCGGCGCCGCGCTGCCGTCCCTGCCGCACATCCGGATGACGGTCGACATGCTCCGGGCGGTGGGAGCGCGGGTGGACGAGCCGGAGACGGGCGGGGAGCCCGACGTGTGGCGGGTGCGCTCGGGCGCGCTGCTCGGCCGGGACCTGACGATCGAGCCCGACCTGTCGAACGCGCAGCCGTTCCTCGCGGCCGCGCTGGTCACGGGCGGCCGGGTGACCATCCCCGACTGGCCGACGCGCACCACGCAGCCCGGCGACGCCCTGCGCTCGCTGTTCACCCGGATGGGCGGATCGTGCGGCATCGTCTCGACGGCCGGGGGCACGGCGCTGACCTTCGCGGGCTCGGGACGGGTGCACGGCATCGACGCGGATCTCAGCGAGGTCGGCGAGCTGGCGCCGGGCATCGCCGCGGTCGCCGCGCTCGCGGACTCGCCCTCGACACTGCGGGGGGTCGCCCACCTGCGGCTGCACGAGACGGACCGGCTCGCCGCGCTGACCAAGGAGATCAACGAGCTGGGCGGCGACGTCACGGAGACCGCGGACGGCCTCGTCGTACGGCCGCGCCCCCTGCACGGGGGCGTCTTCCACACGTACGACGACCACCGGATGGCCACGGCGGGCTCGGTGCTCGGCCTCGCGGTGCCCGGTGTCGAGATCGAGAACGTGGAGACGACGGGGAAGACGCTGCCCGACTTCCCGCGGATGTGGACCGACATGCTGGCGGGCGCCAAAGCGGGCGCGGGAGCCTGACGCGATGCGCCGCTACGGCAAGAACCCCGACGAGGACGACATCCGCACCCGCCCGAACCCCAAGGGCAGCCGGCCGCGCACCCACACCAGGCCGAAGCACGAGGACGCCGCGTCCGGCATGGTCCTCACCGTGGACAGGGGCCGCCTGACCTGCCTGGTCGACGAGCGGGTCGTGGTCGCGATGAAGGCGCGCGAGCTGGGGCGCAAGGCGGCCGTCGTGGGCGACAGGGTGGGCCTCGTCGGGGACCTGTCGGGCGCGAAGGACACCCTCGCGCGGATCGTGCGGATCGAGCCGCGCACCTCGGTGCTGCGGCGCACGGCGGACGACGACGACCCGTACGAACGGGTGGTCGTCGCCAACGCCGACCAGCTGGCGATCGTCACCGCGCTCGCCGACCCGGAGCCGCGGCCCCGGCTCATCGACCGGGCGCTCGTCGCCGCGTACGACGGCGGGCTCGAACCCCTCCTCGTCCTGACGAAGTCGGACCTCGCGCCCGCCGAGCCGCTGCTGGAGACCTACCGGCCCCTCGGCGTGCGGTACGTCGTGACGCGCCGCGACGAACTCGCCGCAGGCGATGGCGCCGAGCGGGTGCGCGCGCTGCTGCGCGACCGCACGACGGCGTTCGTCGGGCACTCGGGCGTGGGCAAGACGACGCTGGTCAACTCGCTGGTGGCGGACGACAGGCGACGGGTGACCGGCGTGGTCAACGCGGTCACGGGACGCGGCAGGCACACCACGGTCTCCGCGCTCGCACTGCCGCTCGCGAAGGCGGACGGCTGGGTCGTCGACACGCCCGGCATCCGCTCGTTCGGCCTCGCGCACATCGACCCGTCGCGGGTCATCCTCGCCTTCCCCGACCTGGTGCCGGGCACGGAGGGCTGCCCGCGCGCGTGCAGCCACGACGAGCCGGACTGCGCGCTGGACGCGTGGGTGGCCGAGGGGCACGCCGACCCGGCGCGGCTGTACTCGCTGCGCAGGCTGCTGGCGGCGCGCGAGCGCCACGAGGGCGACTGACCGGCCGTCGCCCCGGCGGCCCGCGGACCGGCAGGGAGGCGGACCGGCAGGGAGGCGGACCGGCAGGAAAAGTTTGCCCCGCGCCCGCATTGGTAAGTGCATAATCGCACCAAGCGCGACGAAGCAGTCACTGACCTGGGAGGCCCTCGACGATGGCGTGGCTGCTTGTCGTGGTCGCCGGACTGCTGGAGACGGGTTTCGCCGTCTGTCTGAAGCTCTCGCACGGGTTCACCCGGCTGTGGCCGACGATCGCCTTCGCCAGCTTCGCACTCGGCAGCTTCGGCCTGCTGACGCTGGCGCTCAAGAAGCTCGATGTGGGCCCCGCGTACGCGGTCTGGACGGGCATCGGCGCGGCGGGCACGGCGATCTACGGCATGGTCTTCCTCGGCGACCTGGTCTCCACGCTGAAACTGGTCTCGATCACGCTGGTGATCCTCGGCGTCATCGGCCTCCAGCTCTCCGGCTCCGCGCACTGAGCGCGCCCGGCCCCGGCGCGGCACGGGAGGCGGCCGTACCCCCGGTACTGTGACGGCCATGTCCGACTACCACGATGACCTCCGGCTGGCCCACGTCCTCGCGGACGCCGCCGACGCCGCGACGATGGACCGGTTCAAGGCCCTCGACCTCAAGGTCGAGACGAAACCGGACATGACGCCGGTGAGCGAGGCGGACAAGGCCGCCGAGGAGCTGATCAGAGGCAGTCTCAAGCGGGCGCGCCCGCGCGACGCGATCCTCGGCGAGGAGTTCGGCGTCGAGGGCACAGGACCGCGCCGCTGGGTGGTCGACCCCATCGACGGGACGAAGAACTACGTGCGGGGCGTGCCGGTCTGGGCCACGCTGATCTCCCTGATGGCGGCGGGCGAGGGCGGCTACGAGCCGGTCGTCGGCGTGGTCTCGGCGCCCGCGCTCGGCCGCCGCTGGTGGGCCGAGAAGGGCGGCGGCGCGCACACGGGCCGCAGCCTGACGTCGGCGACCCGGCTGCGGGTCTCGGACGTGGCGAGCCTGGGCGACGCGTCGTTCGCGTACTCCTCGCTCGGCGGCTGGGAGGAGCGCGGCCGCCTCGACGGCTTCCTCGACCTGGCGCGGTCGTGCTGGCGCACCCGCGGATACGGCGACTTCTGGCAGTACATGATGGTCGCGGAGGGCTCGGTCGACCTGTGCGCGGAGCCCGAGCTGTCGCTGTGGGACATGGCGGCGCCGTCGATCGTCGTCCAGGAGGCGGGCGGCAGGTTCACCGGGCTCGACGGCCAGGACGGGCCGCACAGCGGCAACGCGGCGGCGTCCAACGGCATCCTGCACGGCACCCTGCTCGACCGGCTCGGCGACCGCGGCTGAGGCCGTGCGGCGCGCCGCGCGCAGGAGACGGAAGGAGGCCGGGCCCCGAGGGGTCCGGCCTCCTGTGCGTCCGGCGAGCGGGGAACCGGCCGCACAGGGCCTTGACCGCGGCCTCCGGCCGCTCACCGAGGCCGATCCTACAATGGACTTTGTCCAAGTCAAGGGGTCTTCCAAAGCCGTACTCGTCCTGGGCCCCGTGGCCTTCCGCTGTTAGCCTGATGCCATGAGTGACCTGTTGGAACGGCTGCGAACCCGCGGGTGGCGCATCACGGCCCAGCGCCGCGTGGTCGCCGAGGTCCTCGACGGGGAGCATGTCCACCTCACCGCGGACGAGGTGCACGCGCGCGCCGTCGAGCGGCTGCCGGAGATCTCCAGGGCGACGGTCTACAACACGCTCGGCGAACTGGTGCAGCTCGGCGAGGTGCTCGAAGTGAGCACCGACCGCCGCGCCAAGCGCTACGACCCGAACGCCCACCGCCCCCACCACCACCTGGTCTGCGCGGGCTGCGGCGCCATCCGCGACGTGCACACCGCGGACGACCCGCTGGGCTCCCTGCCGGAGGGCGAGCGCTTCGGCTTCACCGTGCTCGACGTGGAGGTCACCTTCCGCGGCCTGTGCCCGCGGTGCGCGGCCGCCGCCTGAGACCGGAGGCACCCGTCGCCGCGGCAGCGCGGAAGACCGCGCGGCAACACCGAAGGCCCGGACCTCCAGGAGATCCGGGCCTTCGAACTGCAGTAGCGGGGACAGGATTTGAACCTGCGACCTCTGGGTTATGAGCCCAGCGAGCTACCGAGCTGCTCCACCCCGCGTCGATGAACTGAACATTACGTCACCGCCATCCCAGGGGCAAATCCCTTCCGGGCGGCCCCACTCAGGCCTCGCTCAGGCCGTCAGTTCCTGCTGAAGTGCGTCGAGCAGCTTCGCCGCGCGCTCCGCCACCTCGGCGGGGCCGAGCTCCACCGCCTTCGCGCACCACCGCTGCGCCCGGGGCAGCTCGCCGCCGCGGGCCGCGAGCAGCCCGAGCCGCAGCGCCGCCCTGCCGTGCCCGGCCTGGGCGGCCCGCGTCCACCACTGCACGGCCTCGGCCTCGCTGCCCTCCCGCACGAGCAGCAGCCCGAGGTTGAACGCGCCGCTGCGGCTGCCCGCCTGGGCTGCCTCGCGGTACCAACGGGCCGCCGCCTCGGTGTCGCCGCGCCGCGCCGCCAGCATGCCCGCGCGCACCTGCGCCCGTACGTGCCCCTGCTCGGCGGCGCGCTCGTACCACAGCTCGCACTCGGTCTTCTCCGTGCGCAGCTGCGCCTCGCCGAGCGCGGGCGGGGCGGCCGGCGGCCTGCGCGCGTCGAGCAGCATGGCGAGGCGGTACGCGGCCTCGACGCTGCCGCCGCCGGCCGAGACCCGCAGGTGCCGCTCGGCGGTGCGCTCGTCACCGTCCCTGAGGCAGGCGATGGCGACCTGGAGCGCGGCCTCCGCGTGGCCGGCCGCGGCGGCGCGCTCGTACCACTTGAGGGCGGAGCCGTCGTCGTCCCGGCTCGCGTAGAGGATGCCGAGGTTGAACGCGGCGTCGACGCTGCCCGCCTCCGCCGCCTTGGAGAACCACGGCTCGGCGCCGATCGGGTCGCCGGCCTGCAGGAGCAGCACGGCGAGCGCGTTGGCCGCCTCGCGGTGGCCCGCGTAGGCGGCACGCCTGTACCACTGCTCGGCCTGCGCGTCCCGGTCCTGCGCCGCGCACAGCAGGGCGAGGTTGTAGGCGCCGTTGACCTCGCCCGCGTCCATCGCCCTGCGGTACCAGCGCTCCGCGGTCTGCTGCTCGCCGCGCGCGGCGTGCAGCGCGCCCAGCGCGTTGGCGGCGGAGCCGTCGCCCTCCTGGGCGGCGCGCAGCCACCATACGGCTGCCGACTCCTCGTCGCCCGCGTCGCGCAGCAGGAAGCCGAGGGCGCTCGCGGCCTTCGGCTCGCCGTCCTTGGCGGAGCTGAGGTACCAGCGCCCGGCCTCCTTGAGCTCGCCGCGGCGCTCCAGGAGCGCGCCGAGGTGCAGCGCGGCGCGGCGGTGGCCGCGCGCCGCAGCCTCGCGGTACCAGCGCACGGCGTCCTCGATCAGGGCGGGGCCCGCGGTGTCGCCCGCCGGGCGCGCGCGCTCGCGGGCGCGGCGCTCCAGTGCGAGCGCGAGGCGGTAGACGCCCTCGCGGTGGCCGCGCTCGGCCGCGGCGCGCAGCCAGCGCTCGGCGCCGACGTCGCTGCGGTGCTCCAGCAGGTCGGCGAGCGCGTACGCGCCGGAGGCGTGGCCCTGCTCCGCGGACTGGCGCAGCCAGTACTCGGCCGCGGGCTCGTCGCCGCGCTCGCGGAAGTACTTGCCGAGGGCGTGCGCGGCGGACGCGGAGCCCGCGACTGCTGCGACCCGCCACCAGCCGGCCGCCTCTTCGCCGTAGCCGCGCTGGTGGAGCAGGACGCCGAGGTTGTTGGCCGCGGCGCGGTCGCCCTGCGCGGTGGCCGAGCGCAAGTGGGGTTCGGCGCCGTCGAGGTCGCCGCGGCGCAGCAGCAGGGCGCCGAGGGCGCTGGCGGCCGCCGCGTCGCCGGCTTCCGCCGCGGCGCGGTGGCGGGCCTCCGCCTCGACGCGTTCAACCTCGGACTGCTCGGCCTGGTCCATGATCTCCGTGGACTCGGTGGGTCCGGCCGACTCTGCGGGGGCGGCCGGATGGAGCGTACCGACGCCGGACCCGACATCGGTACGCCTCTGCGCAAACCGCCCCGTCTCCAACAGAGTTGTCCTATCCCCCATAAAACTCATCGTCGCATTACCTGCTACCCGCGCACACCCGGTATATCGCGGCCCACAAGGTCACTACAGCGTTTTGTCGACATGCCCACAGAGTGATAAGTCAAACACGGCGGAGGCCGTTCCGCACGGACCGCTACACACTTCGCACAAACACGTGCCCACACGTGCCGAGGGCCCGGAAGATCCTCTCGGATCTTCCGGGCCCTCGGACTTCTGTAGCGGGGACAGGATTTGAACCTGCGACCTCTGGGTTATGAGCCCAGCGAGCTACCGAGCTGCTCCACCCCGCGCCGTTGTGTGATCAACCGTACCACGGCGCGGGGTGCCCGCTGTTCAGCGAGGTGAGGGCCGGTCAGCCACCGCCGCCCGAGGCCCCCGCGGTGCTCTTGGAGCGCGACTCCTCCTCGACCCGGGCGAGCGCCTCCTGGAGCTCCTGCTGCGCCTTGCCGTACGCGGTCCAGTCGGGCTTCGGCTTGTTGAGTGCCGCCTGGCCCTCGTCGTACGCCTTCTGGGCGTCCTCGACGGCCTGTTGGAGCGCCCGGTCGCCGCCCGTCGGCGGCTTCGTCTGGTCCTGCCCCGGCGGTCTCGACGTCGGCGGGCGCGTGGTGTCCGACGTGCCGAACACCGCGTCGAGCGCCTCGGAGAGCGAGTCCTCGAAGACCGGTTTGCCGCCGCCGTAGGACGCGGCGACCTTCTTGAGCAGCGGGTAGTTCTGGCTGCCGCCGCGGGTGTACACGGGCTCCACGTACAGGAAGCCGTTGTCGAGCGGCACCGTCAGCATGTTGCCGTACTCGATGTCGGAGTCGGTGCCCTTGAGGTCGCGCACGAACGCGGCGACGTCGGTGCCGCCGTTGAGCTCGCTCTGCACCTGCTGGGGGCCCTGCACGTTGTTGCCGGTGACTCTGAGCACTCTGATGGTGCCGTAGTCGGGACTGGTCGCGTCCGCGTCGACGGCCATGAAGGCGCCCAGGTTGGGCCGGCCGCTCGGCGTGAACGTCGTCGTCAGCGAGAACGTCTGCTGCTTCTGGCCCGGCATCGTCAGGCTCAGGTAGTACGGCGGGACGGCGCTGCCCGCGCGGGTCGTCGGGTCGTCGGGGACCTGCCAGGCGTCGCTGCCGCTGTAGAACTGGGCCGCGTCCGTGACGTGGTAGCGGGTCAGCAGCTCACGCTGCACCTTGAAGAGGTCCTGCGGGTAGCGCATGTGCGCCTTCAGATCGGCCGGGATGTCCTTCTTCGGCTCGACCGTGCCGGGGAACGCCTTCATCCACGTCTTGAGCACGGGGTCCTTGGTGTCCCACTGGTAGAGCGTGACCTTGCCGGTGTACGCGTCGACCGTGGCCTTCACCGAGTTGCGGATGTAGTTGACCTGGTTCTGCTGGGCGACCACCGCGCGGGTGTCGCTGGTCAGCGAGTCGGCCGTGGTGTCCCCGAGCGTGGTGCGGGAGGAGTACGGATAGCTGTCGGTGGTCGTGTAGGCGTCCACGATCCACTGGATGCGGCCGTCGACCACCGCCGGGTAGGAGTCGCCGTCGAGCGTCAGCCAGGGCGCGACGGCCTCCACCCGGTCCTTCGGGGTCCGGTTGTAGAGGATCCGTGAGCCCTTGCCGATGGCACCGGAGTAGAGCATCTGCGGCTCGCTGAACGAGACCGCGTACGCGGCCCGGTTGAGCGGGCTGGAGAGCGAGACCCCGCTCTTGCCCTGGTAGCTCGTGGTCTTCTCGCCGTTGGACTCGTAGTCGAGTTCCTTCTGCGGGCCGCCCACGATCGAGTACTGCGTGGTCTTCTCGCCGTAGTAGATCTGCTGCTGGTACTCACCCAGCTGACCGGTGGTCGGCAGGCCCGACTCGGTGAAGTCCGGCGAGCCGAGCGTGCCCTGCTTGGGGTCGGTGACCGGGCTCGTGCCCTTGGCCGCGATCATCCCGTAGCCGTGGGTGTAGGTGAAGTGGTCGTTGATCCAGTTGTGCCGCGGGATGCCCGCGATGTTCAGCTCGCGCAGGCCCACGATGGTGTCCTGGAGCTTGCCCGTCGACGGGTCCTTGTAGCGGTCGACGTTGAGCGTCGCGGGGAACTGGTAGTACTTGCGCCGCTGCTGGACCTGCTGGAAGGCCGGGGAGACCACGTTCGGGTCGATGAGGCGGTAGCTCGCCGCCGCGTCCGCGGCCTTGCGCTGGTCGGCCTTGGCCGAGCCGCCGCCGGTGCCCGTGTAGTCCGTCACCTTCGCCGAGCCGATGCCGTACGCGGCGCGGGTGGCGTCGATGTTCTTCTTGATGTACGGCGCCTCCTTGGCCTGCTCGTTCGGCTGGACCGTGAACTTCTGCACGATCGCCGGGTAGAGGCCGCCGATCAGGATCGCGGAGAGCACCATCAGGCCGAGGCCGATGACCGGCAGCTGCCAGGTGCGGCGCCACAGCGTGGCGAAGAACAGCACCGCGCAGATGACCGCGATGCAGAACAGGATCGTCTTCGCGGGCAGGTACGCGTCGGCGTCGACGTACCGCAGCCCCGTCCAGTTGCCCGTGGTCGCCCGCAGGTCGCTCGACTTGACGGCGAGCCCGTACCGGTCGAGCCAGTACGCCACCGCCTTCAGCGACACGAACAGGCCGATCAGCACGGAGAGGTGGCCGGTGGCCGCCGCGGTGGCGCGCGCGCCGGGGCTGGTCACGCGGAGCCCGCCGTACAGGTAGTGCGTGAGCGCGGCGGCGATCACCGAGAGCACCGCGGCGGCGAAGCCGAAGCCGAGCAGGAAGCGGTACCAGGGCAGGTCGAACGCGTAGAACGACACATCCATGTGGAACTGCGGGTCCTTGGTGCCGAACGGCACCCCGTTGACCCACATCAGCCAGGTGCGCCACTCGCCGGACGCGGAGGCCCCGGCGATCAGGCCCACCAGCGCCGTGATCGCGGAGAGCACCCACTTCTTGTACGGCGCGACACTCATCCGGTACCGGTCGAGGCTCTGCTGCTCCATCGACATCGCGCTCAGCGGCGGCCGCAGCCGGTGCGCGAGCCAGATGTTGAAGCCCACGGCGAGCGCCATGAGCGCGCCGAAGACGGCGAACAGGCCGATCTTCGTCCACAGGGTCGTGGTGAACACCGACGTGTAGTCGACCGAGCGGTACCAGAGCCAGTCCGTCCAGAAGCCCGCGAACATCGCGAACGCCATGGCGAGCACGGCCAGCGCGCCCAGGACCAGCAGCAGGACGCGCACGCGCCCCGACGGGCGGCCCGCCCTCGTCCGTGGCCCGGTCGGGCCTGAGCCGCGGTCCGGCATCTGGAAAGCCAACGTGCGCACCTCGAAAGAATCCGGGAACCCCCGGTCGGACCGGGGGAAGGGTCAGGGTCGTGCTGCCGGTGGTCCGGTGAGGACGCGGCCGGCGGGTCGTACTCCGCCGGGCCAGGCGATCGTAGGACCCCACCATGCAACTTACTGGGGCTTTACTCAGTTCCCGCTGGGGGCTGTGAAGGAGGCAGGATGTTGGCCATGTCGAACGTTTCCCCTTCAGGGACCCCGATGGCCGCGAACCCGCTGACGCGGGCCGTGCTCGAAATCGACGAGTACGCGGCGGGCCTCGGCTGGGACCAGCCCGCCCGTCTCTTCGCGCTCGTGGACAGCGACCGCATGCGTGCGGACGAACCCGAACTCGCGACCCAGCTGGGTCTTGACCACGGCGACGACGTCGCCCCCCTCACCCCCGTCGAGCAGGACGAGATCCCCGCGGGCACCGCGCTCGACGAGTTCCTCGCCACCATCGCCTGGCCGGACGCGGTCGCGGGCTGCGCCCTCGCCGTGGAGCGTCTCATGCTCCCGCCGACCGCGGAGGCCAATCTGCCCGAGGGCCTCGACGAGGCCGCGCTCGGCGACTGGGTCGCGCGCCACCCGGACCGGCAGGAGGTGCGGATGACGGTGGCGGTGCTGCGCGACGGGAGCCGCGAGTCGGCGCTGCGGCTGCGCGAGAAGGACAGCGCGTCGGAGGTGCTGACCGGGTCCGGGCTCGTGCCGGGGCTCGCGGAGGCGCTGTCGGCCACCTTCGAGGCGTAGGGCGCACGAGGCGCGGTCAGCCTGCCGAGCACCGGGGCAGGCCGGCCGTGTCGCCGGTGCGGATCTTGTCGAGCGAGGCCTTCGCGTCGGAGATGTTCTTGACCTTGACGAGCGTCAGGCCGCTCGGGGTGTCCGCCGCGGCGGCCGCACAGTTGTCCGCCGGGGTGAGGAAGTAGCGCGCGCCCGCGTCGCGCGCGCCGACCAGCTTCATGGCGATGCCGCCGATCGGGCCGACCGTGCCGCTGTCGTCGATCGTGCCCGTGCCCGCGACGAACGTGCCGCCCGTCAGCGAGCCCGGCGTCAGTTTGTCGACCAGGCCGAGGGAGAACATCAGTCCCGCACTCGGGCCGCCGACGTCAGCGAGCTTGATGTCGATGGAGAACGGGAACGTGTGGTCGGTGCCCGCGGCGATGCCGACGATGGCGCGCTTCTTGCCCTGGTCGTGCGAGGTCGCGGTCTTCACGACGACCTCCCGGCCCCCGGTGGGCTGCTTGTCGGCCTTCTTCGCGTCGGCGGCCTGCTCGGCGGGGACCACGGTGAAGGTGACGTCCTGGCCGGGCTTGTGCCGGGTGACCAGCTGCGCCACCTGCTCCTGCCTGGTGACCCCCGTGCCGTCCACGGCGAGGATCAGGTCGCCGGCGTGCAGCCTGCCCTCCGCGGGGCTGCCCTTCAGCACGCTCGCGACGTCGACGTGCGAGACGAAGGGGATGTGCAGCAGCCGGAGCGCGGAGACCTTGGCGCTCTCCTGCGACTCGCTGAACTCCTCGGCGTTCTCCTGCGTCGACTGCTGCTCGGTCTGGCCGTCCGGGTACAGCGTGTCGTGCGGGACGACGACCTGGTCGTGGGAGAGCCAGCCGTAGACCGCCTCCACCATGTTGAGGCGGGTGTCCGCGCTGGTGACGCGGACGGTGACCATGTTGAGGTGGCCCGAGGTCGGGTACGTCTTGTGGCCCGAGATCTGGAGCACCGGCTTGCCGCCGACGCTCGACAGGGTGTTCGTCGTCGGCCCCGGGCTCATCTCCGCGTACGGCACCTTCGTGAGGACGCCCACGCACAGGAGAGCGATCAGGACGAGAGTGGACGCGAGCATCGTCACCGTACGGCGTGGCATGGAACGACAGTACGGGAAACGCCTGTGAGCACGCCTTCCGGGCGGCGGCTACCCGGCGCGGTCGCGCTCCATCTCCATCGCGTCCCGGAAGCGGGCGTAGCCGTGCAGTTCGGCCATGTCACCCACGATCCGGCTCTTGGAAACCCAGCTCCCCCATATCGCCGCGCCGAGGGCGACGACGACAGGAATCAGCAACCAGGTCAGCACGCCCATCGCGATCCTCCGTCCCAGTCAGCAGATTGGATCTACGGATTTACCGTCTGTATATCCAACGCTGCTGGGGGTGGGCGGGTTACGCAAATCGGGCGGTGGCCGGCCACGAGAGGTTAGACCCCGGGCCGGACCGCCCGCCCGTCGCCCGGCCACCGCCCCCCGAACGGATGGGGGCTACGCCCCAACCCACCCACCCGTCACCCGACCACCACCCCTATGCGAAGGGGCTACGCCCCAACCCACCCACCCGTCACCCGACCACCACCCCTATGGGAAGGGGCTACGCCCCAACCCACTCTTCTGTGCCGTCGCTGAAGGTCTGGTGTTTCCAGATGGGGACGTCGTGCTTGAGGTCGTCGATGAGCCTGCGGCAGGCGGCGAAGGCCTCCGCGCGGTGCGGGCAGGCCACGGCGACGACGACCGCGAGATCTCCGACGGCCAGATCCCCCACACGGTGGACCGCGGCGAGCGCGCGCACCGGGAAGTCCGCGACGACCTTCTCCGCGACGCGGCGCAGCTCCGCCTCCACGGTGGGGTGGGACGAGTACCCGAGGCCCTCGACGCCCGCGCCGCCGTCGTGGTCCCGTACCGTGCCGACGAACAGGGCCGTTCCGCCCGCCGACCGGTCACCGACCGCGGCGAAGACCTCGTCGAGGCTGAGCGGGGTCTCGCGGATCGCGAGCAGCCGTATCGGGCCGCCGCCCGGCCGCTCACCCGGATGGTCCATACGGTCCTGTGTGGTCACCATGGCCTCCATCGTGCCCCACCGGGGTGAGCACCGTCACCGCCCGCGCTACAGCCTCCTGCGTGCCTTGCGCACCCTGCGGACCACCGCGGCCGTGCCGAGCAGCGCGACCGTGGCGCCCGCGGCGCCCGCCGCGGTGGCGTCCTTGCGGCCGAGCCTGCGGCCCGCGACGGTGTGCCGGCCGCCGACCTCTTCGAGGAGCGCGCCGAGCACCTCCTCGTTGGTCCAGCGCGGTCGCCACCCCGCGTCGTGCAGCGCGGTCACGCTGACCACCCACGGGTACATGGTGTACGCGAGGTCGCCCGCGGGGGACGGCGTGAGGCCGATGCGGTGCAGCCGGGCCGCGGCGCCCAGGGCCACCGCGGACGGCAGCTCCATCCTGCGGATGCCGCTGAGCCGCTCCACCTCCTCCTGTTCGAGCCAGCCGTCGCAGCCGACCGCGAGTTCGCCCTCCACCTTGCCGAGCGCCGCGTACTCCAGGGCGCTGACCAGGTCCTCGACGTGGCAGAACTGCCAGGTGGGGCGCGACCCGGCGACGACGAGGAGGCGCGGGGACTCGAAGTACCTGGTCATCGCGGTGTCGGTGCCACCGACCAGCAGGGCGGGGCGTACGACGGTGACGTTGAGGCCCGGGTGGGCGCGCGGCGCGCGGCGGCCGAGCCGCTCGATCTCCAGCAGGTCGCCCACGCCGGTGGCCTCGGCCGTGGCGCGCAGCTCGGCGTCCTCGGAGAGCGGGATGTCGTTGTCGGGCAGCGCGCCGTAGACCATGGCCGACGTGCACAGCACGACGCGGTGCACCCCGGCGGCTGCCGCCGCGGTCAGCACGGTCTGCGTGCCGCGCACGTTGTACGCGGTCCTCGCGGCCGGGTCGCTGCCGAGGTCGAGGTCGAGCGCGAGGTGGACCACCACGTCGGCGCCGCGCAGCCGGTCGGCGATGGCGGGGTCGCGGATGTCGAGCACGTGCCACGCTGCGTCCTCCACCTCGCCCCTGCGTTCGTCGAACGCGAGGACGCGGCGGATCTCGCCGGACTCGGCGAGCCTGCGGGTCAGCAGGTCGCCGACCCCGGTGGCGGCGCCGGTGACGGCGACGACGGGGCCGCGGGACCTGCTCGGGGATGCGGGGTTTCGCGTAGCGCGAACCTGTGGCTCTGGGGAACTCACCGGGCGTCTCCAGCGGTTGTCTTCAGTACGTACGGGAAGGACGCGTACGTACCAGGTGGCGTTCATCCTGCCGCAGACCGCCAGGAGGTGTGCGTTCGGCCCGGAAGCCGCCCGTGTGTCGTTTCCGGACGTCAGGGGCGTGGTGCGCGTGCCCGGCCGCGGTCGCCGGCCGACGCCGTGCCCCCGGAGCGCGCAGAAGCATAGGCTGGATGTGCAGGGCAGCCGCCGCCGGCAGGAGCCGGCGGCCCAACGAGCCGAGGAAACCCGTGAGTGACACCCCATTCGGATTCGGCCTTCCGCCGGAGGAGCCGGAGGACGGCGACGGCAAGAAGAACGATCCCGCCGGAGGTCAGGGTTCCGGTGGCAAGGGCGGTGCGGGCGGCAACCCGTTCGGCTTCGGTTTCGGCCTGCCGGGCGGGGGCGGCGGAGCGGGCGACAACCCGTTCGCCGCGATGTTCGGCTCCCTGAACCCCGGCGACCTGGGGCAGGCCTTCCAGCAGCTCGGGCAGATGCTCAGCTTCGAGGGCGGCCCGGTCAACTGGGACATGGCGAAGCAGATCGCCCGGCAGACGGTCGCGCAGGGCACCCAGGACGGCACGAAGGACGCCAGCGTCACCGCGGGCGACCGGGCCTCGGTGGGCGAGGCGGTGCGCCTCGCCGACCTCTGGCTCGACGGCGTGACCTCGCTGCCCTCGGGTGCGAACACGGCGGTGGCGTGGAGCCGCGCCGAGTGGGTCGAGGCGACGCTCCCCGCCTGGCAGCAGCTGGTGGACCCGGTGGCCGAGCGGGTCGGCACGGCGATGGGCGACGTGCTGCCCGCCGAGATGCAGGACATGGCGGGCCCCCTCATCGGGGTGATGCGCTCCATGGGCGGCGCGATGTTCGGCCAGCAGCTGGGGCAGGCCGTGGGCGTGCTGGCCGGCGAGGTCGTCGGCTCCACCGACATCGGCCTTCCCCTCGGCCCCGCGGGCAAGGCGGCGCTGCTCCCGCTGAACGTGGAGGCGTTCGGCAGGGACCTGGGCGTCCCGCAGGACGAGGTGCGGCTGTATCTCGCGCTGCGGGAGGCGGCCCACCAGCGGCTTTTCACGCACGTGCCGTGGCTGCGGTCGCACATCTTCGGCGCCGTCGAAGGCTATGCGCGGGGCATCAAGGTCGACACGTCGAAGCTGGAGGACGTGGTCGGCCAGTTCGACCCGTCGCGCCCGGAGGAGATCCAGGAGGCGCTCCAGCAGGGCATGTTCCAGCCGGAGGACACCCCCGAGCAGAAGGCCGCGCTGGCCCGTCTGGAGACGGCGCTCGCGCTGGTCGAGGGCTGGGTGGACGCGGTGGTGCACGAGGCCGCGAAGACCAGGCTGACCGGTGCGGACGCGCTGCGCGAGACCCTGCGCAGGCGCCGGGCGTCCGGCGGCCCGGCCGAGCAGACCTTCGCCACGCTGATCGGCCTCCAGCTGCGGCCGCGCAGGCTGCGGGACGCGTCCCGGCTCTGGGCGTCGCTGACGGACGCGCGGGGGGTGGACGGCCGCGACGCCCTGTGGGAGCACCCGGACATGCTGCCGACCGCGTCCGACCTGGACGACCCGGACGGTTTCGTGCACCGCGAGCAGATCGACTTCTCCGAGTTGGACAAGATGCTCGGGGAGGCGGCGGGCCCTGAGGCATCCGGGACCCGTGGGGCTTCCGAAACTCCTGGTTCCTCCGGCACTCCCGAGGCACCCGGATCCCCCGAGGCTCCCGAGGCTCCCGAGGCCAAGGGTGAGGACGAGGGGCGTGAGGGCGGCGACGGCACGGAGGAAGAGGGCAAGGGCGACAAGGGCGACGGCGGCCGGTGAGCCTCTACGGCGACGCGGTACGGGTGCTGAAGGAGTTCCCGGCCCCCGCACCACCGGACGCGCCCGCCGCCGAGGCGGCGGGTGACCCGGGCCGCCTGCGCCCGACCGGCTTCGCAGGCCCCGCCGAACTCGCCGAGGAGCAGGAGGAACTGCGGCAGGCGTATCTGGACCACCTCGCCGCGCACCCGGACGGCCTGTGGAAGGCGTGCGGCGCCGGGCATCTGACGGCGAGCGCGCTGGTGGTGGACCCCGCGCGGGAGCGGGTCCTGCTGACCCTGCACCGCAAGCTCGGGATGTGGCTCCAGATGGGCGGCCACTGCGAGCCGGGCGACGCCTCGCTGGCGGCGGCCGGGCTGCGCGAGGCCGTGGAGGAGTCCGGGATTGGCGGCCTGAGGCTGCTGCCCGGCGGCCCGGTCCGCCTCGACCGGCACCCGATCCCGGCGCCCTGCCACTGGCACTTCGACGTGCAGTACGCGGCGCTCGCCCCCGCGGGCTCCGTCGCCGCGATCAGCGAGGAGTCGCTCGACCTGCGGTGGTTCGGCTACGACGAGGTGGCGGGCGTCGCCGACACCTCGGTCGTACGGCTGCTCGCCGCGGCCCGCGCGCGCCTCGGCTGACGGGTCCTCGTACCGCTCAGTCGATCCGTACGACGTGCTTGCCGCGCACGCCGCCGGCTTCCAGGGCGCGGTGCGCGGCGGCGATCTCCGCGAGCGGGCGGACGGTGTCGACGACGGGGCGCAGGATGCCGTCCTCCGCGTAGCGCGCCACCCGCGCCAGCAGGCCGTGGTCCGGGTTGCCGCTGAAGAACCGCGTCCTGCGGGACCCGTGCACGGCCGAGCCGGCCATTCGTGCGAGGCCCGTCGCCATGTGGTCGAGGTCGAAGGCGATGGCGACCATCCGGCCGCCGGGCGCGAGCAGCCGCCGGTACGCCTCCTGGCCGGCACCGACGGTGTCGAGGACCACGTCGAACGCGCCGAGCGACCCGGGCCCCGTGGTCGTGTAGTCGAGCGCCTCGTGGGCGCCGAGGCCCCGGACGAAGTCGAGATTGCCGGGGCCCGCGAGTGCCGTGACCCGGGCGCCGAGCGCGGCCCCGAGCTGCACGGCGACGCTGCCGACACCGCCGGCCCCGCCACGTACGAGCAGCCGCTCCCCCGGCCTGAGCCCGGCCTTGCCGACCAGCGCCGTGTGGCCGGTGGTGCCGCCCGCGAGCAGCGACACCGCCTCGACCGCGGTGAGTCCCTCGGGGGCCCGTGCCAGCCGCCGCGGACGCACGACGACGTAATCGGCCGCGCTGCCGAAGCGGGTGCGCGGCAGCAGCCCCCACACCGGGTCGCCCTCCCGCAGCCCCGTCACCCCGTGGCCGGCGCCCGCGACCTCTCCTGCGAAGTCGATGCCCACCCGCTGTGGGAAGGAGCGGCCGGTCAGCAGCTTGAGCCGGCCGGCCCGCGCGGCGGTCTCGCCGCCGTTGACGCTCGCGGCCCGCACCCGTACCAGCACCTCTCCGGGGCCGGGCTCGGGAACGGGGACGGCGCCCACGTAGAGCACCTCGGGCGGGCCGTAGCTGTCGTGGAGCACCGCGCGCATGTCGTCCATGGTCCTGCCGTCCTGCCGTTCCTCGTGCCGTCCCGTGTCCCCTGCCGCATCCGCCGCGGGGCGCGGCAGGATAAGTGGTGGGGGGCTTCCGCTTGCCTCCGCCGACGCTAACGCCGTTGGTGCCGCGCCCCTGCCCGTCCGCGTCGAAGTGAGAGACATGCCAGGTGAGCCGTATCAGAAGGGGGCGGGGGCGCTGCGCTCCGACGCCCGGCACAACCGCGAGCGGATTCTCGCCGCGGCCCGTGAGGCGTATGCGGCGCGGGGGATCGACGTGCCGCTCACCGCGATCGCGCGCAGGGCGGGCGTGGGGGTCGCGACCCTGTACCGCCGGTTCCCGACGCGCGCCGCCCTCGTCGCGGAGGCTTTCGCCGAGCAGCTCGCCGTCTGTGCGGGCCTGCTGGACGACGCGCTCGCCGACCCCGATCCGTGGCGGGGGTTCTGCACGGTGGTCGAGAAGGTGTGTGTGATGCAGGCGGTCGACCGGGGATTCACCGCGGCGTTCCTCGCTCAGTTCCCCGACGGCGGCACCGACTACGAACAGGTGCGCAGGCGGGCGGAGGACGGCCTGGTGGAACTCGTGCGGCGGGCGAAGGCCGACGGGCGGCTGCGGGCCGACTTCGCGGTCTCCGACCTGACCCTGGTGCTGCTTGCCAACGCGGGGGTGGCCGCGGAGCCGCAGGAGGTCGCGGTGGCGGCGTCGCGCCGGCTCGCCGCGTACCTGCTGCAGTCCTTCAGGGCGCAGGGGGCGCGTCCGCTGCCGCCGCCCGCGCCGCTCGGCCTGCGGAACGTGCACGCCGGGAGCCGCTGAGCGCACCGGCGTGAAGGGGCGGGCGGGGTGGCCCGCCCCGTTCCGCACCGCGTGCGCCTGCCGGGTGTCAGCTCCAGACGCTCCCCGGGTTCTGCCCGTGTGCGCCACGCTGGCCGGCGCCGAACTGCGCGGCGATGCCGGAGCCGATCACCGCGTTCTGCGGCGGCAGCAGCTCGCTCGGCTGCACCAGGGCGAAGCCCTGGCCGAGGAAGCTGAGTTCCCAGCCCTCGCCGGTGCTGCCGCGCCGCCGCAGTACCGGCGACGAGTACGTCTGGGCCTGCATCTGCACCCGCAGCGACGACGACCACGCGACGATCGCGTCCGCGTCGGCGCTGACGTACTTCTCCGGCGTGACCTGGAGCATCAGCGGCTGCCCCGAGGTCATGAGGGCGACCTTGCCGGTGCCGGTGATGTTCAGCTGGTACTTGCCGGTGCCGGAGATGCCGTACTGGCTGTCCACCGCGACCACCTCGTGGTGCAGCGTCGAGTCGAGCGCCAGCACGTAGGCGCTGTCGACGGTGAGGCCGTCCCTCTCGACGTCCACGACATGGACGTACTGCGCGAGGTTGGCCAGGTAGACCGTGCCCTGCCCAAAGACGCGCATCAGGTCGAGGCCCTCGCCGGTGCGCGCCCGAGCGACGCGCCTGCCGGTGCTCCGGTACTCGCCGTCGAACTCCAGCAGCCCCTGGTAGGCGACCATGGCGCCCTTGCGGGCGAGCACGTCGTCCTGGCCGGTGAGCGCGACGCGCAGCAACTGGCTGTTCTGGAGCGCGTACCGCTCCTGGGTCTGCGCCTCCGTGTAGGCGAACAGCGGACTCTGCATGGTGTCTCCCCCTCAGCCGCGGACGCGCAGGCGGTCGGTGCTGTCCTCGCTGGGCTGTACGACGACGAGCCCCTGGCCCGAGAAGGCCATCTGGTACGCCTCGCCGCTGCCGCGCCCGATCAGCGCGCCCGCTTTGAAGCTGCGCTTGCCCTTGACCTTGAGGTTCGGCGACCAGGCGACGAGCGCGTCCGGGTCGACGTACGTCTCGTCCTCGCCGCGCCCGCAGTCGACCACGACCGGGGTGCCGCGCGAGGTCAGGGCGACCCAGCCGGTGCCGGAGATCTGCACGTTCCACAGGCCCTGTCCTGCGAACTTCGCGAGGCCCCTGACGCGCTCCACGCCCCACTGGAGGTGGGCGTCGAAGGCGAGGACGTTGGAGCCGTTGACCGAGATCGCGTCGCCGTTGAGGTTGATCACGACGACATGGGCTCCGTAGTCGGCGAGGTAGAGCAGGCCGTCGCCGCTGCACTTCATGATCGGGGTGCCCTCGCCCGTGACCCAGTGCTCGGCGATGTGCCGTACGGAGGGCGGGTTGGGCTCGTACTGGATGAAGCCCTCGTAGGCGACCATCGAGCCGGTGCGCGCGTAGAGGTCCTGGCCGCTCGCCATGGCGACCTTGAGCATGGTGTGGCCGTGGTTCTCCATGCGGGCCGCGATGGGGGTCGGCGCGAAGCCCGCGAGCTGCTGTTCCGTCATGTCGGGCTCCCTCAGACCTCGTACGGCTGGACGACGATGAAGTTCCCGGGGGCGCCGCGGAACTGGAGGTTCACGGTCTCCCCGCTGTGCCCGGGGTACGCGGTGCGGCGCAGCCTGACCTGGCTGGAGAGGATGACCTGCGCGGCGGCCGACCAGGCGACGACCGCGTTGCAGTCGGCGAACGTCGTGGGTGTGACCGGCAGGACCACCGGGCTGCCGTGGGTCTTGACGACGACGGTGCCCGTGCCCTGGAAGAGCATGGTGAACAGCGCGCCGCCCGGGATGCCGTGGCCCTCGATCCTGCGGACCTCGTACTGGAGGGACTCGTCGAAGGCGAGGACGTTCTCTGCGGAGACGCAGATGCCGTCGCCCTGGAGCTCCACCGGGTGGAGGTGCGCGTTGTCCTCGGCGAGGAAGACCTGGCCGCGGCCGGTGCAGCGCATCAGCTGCATCTCCTGGCCGGTGGCGTTGCCGATGACGCGGCCCGCGAAGCCCGCGCCCTTGTAGCCGAAGTCGACCTTGCCCTGGTACATGACCATGCTGCCCTGCCGGGCGAGCACGGGGGCGCCGTCGCCGAGGGTGAGGTCGACGCGCATCAGGTGGCCGTTCTGCGCGGTCCACCGCTGCCCGGTCGGCGTCTCCTTGTAGAGGCTGAGCCCCGCGGTCAGCCCGGCGCCGCCGGGCGGCACGCCCTGCGGGACGAAGCCCTGGACCGCGGCGGGCGGCCCGCCGAACCCGCCGCCCTGGGACGGCTGCTGGGCGAACGGGTTGCCCATCGGCTGCGGCGGCGCGCCGAACGGCGCCTGGCCGGGGACCGCCGGCTGCCCGAACCCCGCGGGAGCGGGTGCCGGGGGCGGCGGTGCGGGCGGCGGCACCTGGCCGTACGGCGGCGGGGTGGCGCCCGGCAGGGGCGCGATGACGGTGGGGGTGGCGTGCAGCGAGGGCGCGGGGGCGGGCGGCTGGGGCGCGTCGAACGAGGGTGCGGGGGCAGGCGGGGCGGCCGGGGCTTGTGGTGCGAATGGTGCCTGCGGGGCGGGTGCGCCCGGCGGCGCGCCGAACGACGGGGCGGGTGCGGGTGCCTGCGAGGCGCCCTGCGCCGGGACCGGTGCTTGCGGCGGCGCGAAGCCGGGGACCGCGCCGGGCGCGGGGGCGGGCGCGGGCGCCTCGGGGGCCTGCTCCTCCGCGACCTCGCCGCCGAAGTGCTTCAGCAGCGCTTCGAGGCCGCCGTCGAAGCCCTGTCCGACCGCTGCGAAGCGCCAGACGTCCTTGCGGTAGAAGTCGCCGAGCATGACCGCGCGTTCCGTGGAGAACTCGGCGCCGGTGAACGCGTAGCGCACGACCTCCTCGCCGCCCGCGACGATCCGGATGTAGCCGGGCCCGATCTGCGACATCTGGCCGGCGCCGTCGATCGTCGCCGTGAAGGAGAGCCGGTGGACGGCCGCGGGGACCCGGTCGAGCGTCACCCTGAACGACTCGGTGTCACCCGCCTGCGCGCCGAGCAGCTGCACCGACTCCTCGGGCGACGTGGGCTGGTTGAAGAAGACGAAGTAGCGGTCGTCCGAGAGGCGCTCGTCGGCGTCGAGGCCGAAGCAGCTGATGTCGAAGGTGAGGCCGGGCCCGGCGATCTGCACGCCGACGTACAGGTCCGTGCCCGCCGTGAGATCGCTGACCTTGGCCTTGTGGCCGCGCTGGAATTCCCTGGGCATGCGTAACGACCGTCCCCCATCCCGACAGCATGTGTGGTCGCGTCAGGCTAACCGCTGGGTCGCGCGGTGCGGCAGGCTGGTACGCGTTCGGTACAGGATCGGCAAAACCGGGCGCGGCGGCGCGGACTTCCCCGCCTCACTCCGCGTCGTCGGCGGCCGGCTCGGGCAGCCGCCCCGCGGCCACGGCCCCTTCGAGGTAGCCGCGGGCCCGCTCGGTGCGCGGGTAGGCGTCGAGCAGCTCCCAGAACCGCGGCCCGTGTCCGGGCACCAGCAGGTGCGCGAGTTCGTGCAGGAGTACGTAGTCGACGACGTACTCGGGCATGCCGCGCAGCCGGTGCGAGAGCCTGATGCTGCCGTCGGCGGGGGTGCACGAGCCCCAGCGGGTGTTCTGGTTGGTGACCCAGCGGACGGAGGCGGGGCGGGCCCGGCCGCCGAAGTAGCGCGCGGACAGCTCGGCCGCGCGTGCGCCCAGGTCCTCGTCGCCGAGCCGGCGCTTGCTCTCCTGCGCGGCCAGCTTGTCGAGCATCACCGTGACCCAGCGCTGCTCCTCGGCCTTGGTCATCCGGGCCGGGATGAGCACGATGGTCCGCTCGCCCTCGCGGTACGCGGACACGGTGCGCCTGCGCCGGGTGCTCCTGCGGACCTCGACGGCGTCGGCCGGGACGGGGGCCGCGGCGCCCGCGGACGCCGCGGTGCGGCGCGGGGCGCGGCTTCGTTCGGGGCGTGGGGCGGCGGGCACGGCCACGACGTTACCCGCTGGGGTGTCCCACCGGGCAGGGGCACCGTCCGGTGAGATGAATCATCGATACGACTTCCCCCCACGCCTGTGGACAACTTTCTGCGCTCTCGCGCCGCTCCGGGGCACTCTGGTTTCCGGGCCGGTGGTGCGCCGGGGAAGACCGGCCGCGGACCGGAGGAAACCGGCGCGCGGGGCAGCGGGAATACCGGGCGGAGACAGGACTACCGGGAGCACGGGAGTACGGGAGTACGGGAGTACGGGAGTACGGGAGTACGGGAGTACGGGAGTACGTGATCACGGGTCACGGGGATACGGGGGCAAGACGATGGGACCGATGGTGAAGCCCGCGCTGCGGCGGGCCTGGCGCGGGCGGCGGACGGTGCAGTTCGGGGTGGCACCGGCGCACGCGCTGCGGCTGACCCCGGTGGACGGGGTGGCGGCCGCCTTCCTCGAACGGCTGGACGGCTCGCGCAGCCTGCCGGTGCTGCGGGCCGAGGCCCGCGCGATGGGGCTGCGGGAGGAGCGGGCCGAGGAGCTGGTGCGGCGGCTCGTGGCCGCGGGGGTGGTGGCCGACCCGGCGGCGGACGGTGCGGCACTCGCCGATCTGAGCGGGGCGCCGGGCGCGCTGGAGCGGCTGCGGCCCGACCTGGCGTCACTCTCGCTGGTGCACGCGGCACCCGGCGCGGGTGCCGCGACGCTTGCCGCGCGCCGGGCCGTGCGGGTGCGGGTGCTCGGCGCGGGCCGGGTGGGCGACGCGGTGGCGGCGGCGCTCGCCGCGGCGGGCGTCGGCCGGGTCGAGGTGCGGGACGGCGGCTCGGTGCGGGGCGCGGACGTGGCGCCGGGCGGGCTGCCCGCTTCCGCGGTCTCGCAGCGCAGGGCCGACGCCGCGGCCCGGCTGGTCAGGGACGCGGCCCCGCTGCCCGCGCCCCGCGCCGCGCCGGGCACCGCGGCCGTGCCGCTCTCGCTGGTCGTGGTGGCGCCGAGGGACGGCCTCGCCGCGTACCGCCCGGAGCCCGCCGACACCGAGCCATGGCTCGCGGCCGGCGTACCGCACCTGTTCGCCGGGGTGATCGAGGCCACGGGGTTCGTGGGGCCACTGGTGCTGCCGGGCGGCACGGCGTGTGCGGGCTGCGCGCGGCGTTGCGAGGCGGACGCCGACCCCGACGCGCCCGCCATGCTCGCGCAGTGGCGCTCGGGCCGGGGCGCCCGGCCGGTGGCCGCCTGCGACGGGCCGCTGGCCGCTGTGGTGGCGGGGCTGGCCGCGGCGCACGCCCTCTCTTTCCTCGACGGGGAGCTGCCGACGAGCACGGGTGCCCGCTGGGAGGTGGCGCTGCCGCTGCTCGACTGGCGCGCGGAGCGGATCGCGCCCCATCCGGGCTGCGGCTGCGGCGCCGTGGGAAGGACAGGAGGAGGGACAGAGGGGGTGGGCATGGCCACGGCGGGGGCCGGGCGCGACACAATGGCGGGGTAGCCGCCGCACCACGGCACGGCTGTCCGGTACCAGGAGGGGCGTAATGTCTGATCTTCCCCGGAAGGCGGTCACCCGCACTGCCAAGTTGGCCGCGCTGCCGATCGGGTTCGCGGGCAGGGCGACCTGGGGCCTGGGCAGGCGGATCGGCGGCAAGTCCGCCGACATCGTCTCCAAGGAGCTCCAGCAGCGCACGGCCGACCAGCTGTTCAAGGTGCTCGGCGAGCTCAAGGGCGGCGCGATGAAGTTCGGGCAGCTGCTGTCCGTCTTCGAGTCCGCGCTGCCCGAGGAGGTCGCGGGGCCCTACAGGGCCGCGCTGACGAAGCTCCAGGACGCCGCGCCGCCGATGCCGACGCAGACGGTGCACGGGGTCCTGGCGGAACAGTTGGGCGAGGACTGGCGCGACCTGTTCGCCGAGTTCGAGGACAAGCCGGCCGCGGCGGCGTCGATCGGCCAGGTGCACCGGGCGGTCTGGCACGACGGGCGCGAGGTCGCGGTCAAGGTGCAGTACCCGGGGGCGGGCGAGGCGCTGCTCTCCGACCTGGCGCAGCTGAGCCGGTTCGTGCGGCTGCTCGGGCCGCTGATCCCGGGCATGGACATGAAGCCGCTGGTCGCGGAGATGCGGGACCGGGTCTCCGAGGAGCTGGACTACGCGCTGGAGGCGGAGGCGCAGCGCGAGCACGCCCACCAGTTCTCCGACGACCCCGACGTGGTCGTGCCCGACGTGGTGCACCAGGCGGACCGGGTCCTGGTGACGGAGTGGATCGACGGGACGCCGCTCGCCGAGGTCATCGCGTCGGGCACCCAGGAGCAGCGGGACCGCGCGGGTCAGCTCCTCGCGCGCTTCCTGTTCTCCGGGCCGATGCGGACGGGGCTGCTCCACGCCGACCCGCACCCGGGCAACTTCCGGCTGCTGCCGCCGGGCGAGGGCGGGGACGAGTTGCGGCTCGGGGTGCTGGACTTCGGGACGGTCGACCGGCTGCCGGGCGGGTTGCCCGAGATCATCGGCGAGGCCCTGCGGATGACCATCGACGGCGAGTCCGGCGCCGTGTACGAGATGCTCCGCGCCGAGGGCTTCGTGCGGGAGAGCATCGACCTCGAACCCGAGGCGGTGCTCGACTACCTGCTGCCGATCATCGAGCCGGCCGGGGTGGACGAGTTCACCTTCACCCGGGCGTGGATGCGCAACCAGGCGGCCCGGATCGCCGATCCGCGCTCCCCCGCGCACCAGTTGGGGAGGCAGCTCAACCTCCCGCCGTCGTATCTGCTCATCCACCGCGTCACGCTGTCCACGATCGGTGTGCTGTGCCAGCTCGGCGCGACGGTACGGCTGCGCGAGGAGCTGGAGGACTGGCTGCCCGGCTTCTACGTCGAGTGGGAGTACGAGGACGACGAGGAAGCCCCCGAAGACGGCCCGGCCCCCGAGGACGCCCCGGCCGTCGCCCCGTCGGCCGCCGACCGGACGGCGGCCCCGGCGCCCGAGGAGACGGCGACGCCGAGCCCCTGACGACGGCCGCCCCGACACCGCGTGCGGCCGGTCGGGCCCTGCCGGGGCGGGTGTCCTGTCGGGCTCGGGCGGCCCGGGTCCTTCCGGGCGCGGGCGGACCTTACGCCACCGGGCCCGCGCGGGTCCGGTGGCGGCGCTCGTTCCCGTGCCGGGCGCGGGGTGTGCGGATACGGCGACGGCGGGGGCGGGTCGTGGGACCCGCCCCCGCCGTCGGTGGCTGGGGTGCGGACGGGCGGGCCCGCGTACGGCGGCCCGCACGGGCTAGCGCGCGGCGGGCGCGGTCACTGCATGACCGCCATCGCGAGGGCGCGGCGGGCGCGGCGCGACACGCGCTCCGCGCGGCGCTGCATGCGCCGGGCCATCAGGACGTGCGCCGCCTGACGGCTGACCGCGGCCTCGCGCAGGCGTTCGTCCATATGCGCGCGGGCCAGGGCTTCTGGGATGAGTTGCATCTCACGGGTCCTGTTCTGGCGCGTCTCGTGCGCGCCCCGGGTGGTGAGGACAGCGGTGGCGGAGCCGTTGGGCTCGCTCGGGGAAGAGGTCATCGGAGCCTGCTTCTTGGGATCGTGCGTGAGGGGACGGTCGATCGTTCCGCGGATGTTCATGCCGCGACCGGGTTCTTGCGCGGGCGGCCACGCGGCCGCTTGCGGGGGACGACCACCCCCTGGATGAAGAGTTCGCCGCCCCAGACGCCCCAGGGCTCGCGGCGCTCCTTGGCGCCCGCGAGGCACGCCTCGACGAGCGGGCAGGTCCGGCAGAGCGACTTGGCGTACTCCACGTCGGCCGGGGACTCGGCGAAGAAGACCTCCGGGTCGTAGGCGCGGCAGGGGACGGGCGAGGCGAGGTTCTCGATCGCCTCGTCGAGGGCGGTGAGCTGAGTGGGCGGGGTCAAGGCGGAGTCCTCCGTGGAACCGGGCGGCGGGATCGTTTCGGATGGCGGTACGGACGGGGCGTGCGCTTCGAGTTGCACGGTCGGTTTTCCTCGTCTGTTCGGTCCGGCCGGTGGGCCGGACGGCGTCTGGTACCGGGGTTTCGTGCCCGAGGCCCCCTCGCTCCGCCCGTCCCGGTCGGGACAAACAGAAGGGCCGCGGAATCCCGGGTGGGGTTCCGCGGCCCTGAAGGCGCCGGCCTGATTGCCGATCAGGCTGGATAACTCCAGGGTTGTGGCCCACGGAAGGCCCACATCGTGTAGTCGTGCGTGTGCTGCTTGGTCTGCGCTCCGGCACCGGCCGCCGCGTCGGCGTAGGCCGTCGCCCGCGCCTCTACTCCTGCTTCCGGTGCCTTGGTCGGTCGCTCATTGCCGCCGCGCTCGACGACGGGCAGGGAGGACACGTCCAGACCGGACGGGGAGAGGGGACGCATCTCAAAGACGCCGGGCATGCCGGAGCCGTCGAGAACCGGGGCCGAGAGGCCGAGCGAGGGAACACAGGCGAAGGCGTGACCGGCCAGTTTGCCGGTGGTGCTGAAGCTGATGGTCGTCGTGGTCACTGCAATCGCCTCCTCTCGGCGTCTCGGGGAGTCCGGCCGCGAAGCCGGTCTCTACCTCTGCGGACAATGTCGTGGAGCTGGGACGCACCCGGACTGTCAGTTCCGAGCATGTCAAGTACAGCATGGGAAACAGCCTCGGAGAAGAGTGCCGTTTCCGTGGTTAAGAACCTATGGGGATTCGCCCGGCGGGCGCAAACCATTTTCCCGACGAGTTTGACTCAGCCGGTTCCTTCGCCGCCGGAGCGGTCCTCACCTGCGCAGATGGCCAGGACGTCGGCGCCGAAGCGGGTCAGCTTGCGGCGCACGACCCCGGCGATGGCCCCGAGCTCCCGCTCGTCGGACGGGACGTTCTCGGCGATGGCGACGAGGGTCTTGTCGGTGAAGACGCAGTAGGCGGGCTGGCCCAGCGCGCGGGCCTGCGCCTCGCGCCAGGCGTGGAGCCGCTCGTACACGCCCTCGTCCATGTCGGAAGGGCAGTCCTCGCAGCGCATCAGCTTCATCTCGCCGGCCTCGGTGAGCGTCCGGCCGCAGACGCGGCAGCGTGCGGGCCTGCGGTCGCGGCGGGGCCGGGCACGCTCCTCCCCGGCGGGGCGGGCCGTGGCCGCGCCCAGCTCCACCGAGGAGCCCGCGCCCGAACCCGCGCTCCAGGACGCGCGGCCGCCGCCGGGGCGCAGGCCGTTCAGGAAGCGGGTGGCCCTGCGGGACGGGCGGCCGCCGGGCGCGCGGGACAGCGCCCAGGACAGCGACAGGTGGATCCGGGCGCGCGTCACCCCCACGTACAGCAGGCGGCGCTCCTCCTCGATCTGTGCCTCCGTCTTGGCGTACGTGATGGGCAGGGTGCCCTCGGCGAGGCCGACGAGGAAGACCGCGTCCCATTCGAGGCCCTTGGCCGCGTGCAGGGACGCGAGGGTGACGCCCTGCACGGTCGGCGCGTGCTGTGCCGCCGCCCGCTCGTCCAGCTCGACCACGAGGTCGGCGAGCGTCGCGTCCGGGCGGGCGGCCGCGAAGTCCTCGGCGAGCCTGACCAGGGCGGTCAGCGACTCCCAGCGGTCGCGCACCGGCCCCGAGCCGGCCGGTGGCTGGTCCGTCCAGCCCTTCGTGGACAGCACGGCGCGCACCTGGGAGGGCAGGTCGACCATGCCGTCGAGCAGCGCGTCGTTGCCCCCGAAGCGGGCCGCGCCGCGCAGCGCGGCACCCGCCTCGCGCACCTCCTGGCGCTCGAAGAACCGCTCGGCGCCGCGCAGCTGGTAGGGGACGCCCGCGTCGGCGAGCGCCTGCTCGTACACCGCGGACTGGGCGTTGATCCGGAAGAGGACGGCGATCTCGCCCGCGGGGACGCCCGCCGCGATCAGGTCGCGGATGCGGCGTGCCGTGCCCTCGGCCTCCGCGGGCTCGTCCCCGTACTCGGTGTAGACGGGCTCGGGGCCCTTCTCGCGCTGCGAGACCAGTTCGAGCCGGTGGTCGGCCGCCCGGCCGCGAGCCTGCGCGAGCAGGCCGTTGGCGAGGTGGACGACCTGGGGGGTGGAGCGGTAGTCGCGGACGAGCTTGACGACGGTGGCGTTCGGGTGGCGGGCGCGGAAGTTGATCAGGTGGTCGGGGGTGGCGCCGGTGAAGGAGTAGATCGTCTGGCTCGCGTCGCCGACCACGCAGAGGGTGTCGCGGTCGCCGACCCACAGGTCGAGCAGGCGCTGCTGGAGCGGGCTGACGTCCTGGTACTCGTCGACCACGAAGTGCTGGTACTGGCCGCGGACCTGGTCGGCGATGTCGTGCCGGTCCTGGAGGATGGCGACGGTGAGCAGCAGCACGTCCTCGAAGTCGATGACCGAGCGGTCGCGCTTGAGCTGCTCGTACATCGCGTAGATCTGGGCCGTCTCCGCCGGGTCTCGGGCGGTCTCGCGGGCGGACTTCGCGATGACGGCGGCGTAGTCGCCGGGCACGGTCTGGGTGACCTTGGCCCATTCGATCTCGCCGGTGACCTCGCGCAGCTCGCCCCGGTCGAGGCGCACGCGGCAGCGCGCGGCGGCCTCGGCCACCAGCTGCGCCTTGCGGTCGAGGAGCCTGGGCAGCTCGCCGCCGACAGCCTTCGGCCAGAAGAACTGGAGCTGGCGCAGGGCCGCCGAGTGGAACGTGCGCGCCTGCACGCCCCCGGCGCCGAGCTGGCGCAGGCGGCCGCGCATCTCGCCGGCCGCGCGGTTGGTGAACGTGACGGCGAGGACGCTCGCGGGCTGGAGCATGCCGGCGCGCACCCCGTAGGCGATGCGGTGGGTGAGGGCGCGGGTCTTGCCCGTACCGGCGCCTGCGAGCACGCACACGGGTCCCTGAAACGCCGTCGCGACGGCGCGCTGCTCGGGGTCGAGCCCGTCGAGCACGGCGTCCGCGTCGGGCGGCGGGAGGGGTGAGGAGTGCGGTGCTGCTGTCACCCCGCCATGCTGCCAGGTCCCCCGGGGCGTGAGCGCACGACTGTCCACAGGCGGTGTGTGATGGTCCTACTGGGTCCTGTCGGGTCCTTCCGGGCCGTACCTGGTCCCGTGGGCTCCGCCGGGGCGGCGGCGGTCGGCAGGCGTGCGGGAATGGTGAACGGCCGCCGTACGTTCTCCCGATGCGCCGCGCCGGAGCCCCTGCCGGCCGGGAAGGACACGAAGGAGCGCGAGGGACATGTCGGGCAGTGTGACGATGTACAGCACCACGTGGTGCGGCTATTGCCGTCGGCTCAAGAGCCAGCTGGACCGCGAGGGGATCGCGTACAGCGAGATCAACATCGAGCAGGACCCGGCGTCCGCCGCGTTCGTGGAGAAGGCCAACGGGGGCAACCAGACGGTCCCGACCGTGCAGATCGTCCCCGCGGGCGGCGGGGCCGAGGTCGTCATGACGAACCCGAGCCTGGCCCAGGTCAAGCAGGCGCTCGGCGCCTGACCCGACGTCCCGCGCGGCGAAGGCCCCCGGATCCTCCTCGGAGACCCCGTTGGTCAATTCGGGGGCTTGCGTGACGTCGGCCTTCAAGACCCGGTTGTGGTCTTGAAGGCCGACGTTGTCATGTGGGCCGACGTTGTTGTGTGGGGTGGGTGCCGATGTCGGTGCAGCCGAGGGAGCCGGCGACGATTCCGGCGGACACGGTGCGGGTGGCGCGGGCCGCGTTCCCGAGAGGGAGCCCGGCGATCCGGGTCCGGGACGAGCTGGGGCCGTGGTTCCGCGACGAGGAGTTCGCGGACCTGTTCCCGGCGCGGGGGAAGCCTGCCTGGTCACCGGGCAGGCTGGCACTCGTGCTGGTGTTGCAGTCCGTGGAGGGGCTTACCGACCGGCAGGCTGCGGAGGCGGTGCGGGCGAGGATCGACTTCAAGTACGCGCTCGGGCTGGAACGGCATCACGCTGACCGGCCCGGCCCCCTGGCCATCAGCCCCCAGACCGCTGCGGGCGACGGACTCACCGGCGACGATTTCACCATCGACTGGGTAAACGAGCAGGTCAGATGCCCCGGAGGCAGGAAAACCACCCGGTGGAATCCCGACCGCTCGCCCGAGGGCACTCCCGTGATCCGGGTGCGCTTCAACAAGAGCGACTGCCCGCCCTGTCCGGTCCGCGGGCAGTGCGCCACCTCCAGCGTCGGCCGGCGGCTGACTTTGCGGCCCCGCGAGGAACACGAAGCCCTCCGCCAGGCCCGCGCCGACCAGGACACCGGTACCTGGAAGGAGCGCTGCACGATCCGCGCCGGAGTCGAGGGCGCCATCTCCCAGGGCGTCCGCCGTTGGGGCCTGCGCAGATCCCGCTTCCGCGGCCTCGCGAAGACCAGCCTCCAGCACCAGCTCACGGGTGCCGCGACCAACCTCGCCCGCATCGACACCCACCTGACCGACACACCCCGAGCCCGCACCCGCACCCGCACCTTCGCAACACTTCGCCCCGCCGAGCCCATGCTCGGCGGGGCGAAGTGATCAGGCCCCCGCATTGACCAACAGCGTCCCGCCCTCGGTGCTCCGGGGGCTTTCCGCGTGTGCGCGTGCGCTCAGTCCTCCGGGCGTGGGAGGGGCTTCGGCATCGGCTTGCCGTACCAGAGCTCGATCAGCCTGGCCGCGATCGAGATGCCCATCGGCGGCAGGATCTCCCCGCTCTCGATGGCCGTGCGCAGGTCCTCGCGGGAGAACCAGCGGGCCTCCTCGATCTCCTCGCCGTCCACGGTGATCCGGGAGTCCGTGGCGCGCGCCATGAAGCCGAGCATCAGGCTGGACGGGAAGGGCCACGGCTGGCTGGCCACGTACTCGACCTCGCCGACGGTGATGCCCGCCTCCTCCCACACCTCGCGGGCCACGGCCTTCTCGATGGACTCGCCGGGTTCCACGAACCCCGCGAGGGTGGAGAAGCGGCCCTTCGGCCAGTGCACCTGGCGGCCGAGCAGCGCGCGGTCCTCCTCGTCGGTGACCAGCATGATCACGGCCGGGTCCGTACGCGGGTAGTGCTCGGCGCCGCAGGCGGGGCAGCGGCGGATGTGGCCGGCCGCGGCGATCACGGTGCGCTCGCCGCAGCGCGAGCAGAAGCGGTGCAGCCGCTGCCAGTTCTCCAGGGCGACGGCGTGCACCATCAGGCCCGCGTCGCGCGGCGAGAGCAGCATGCCGGCCTCCCGCAGCCCGGCGGCGCGTGCGGGCTGGTCGAGGCGGCCGGGCAGCGAGTCCTTCTGGAGGGCGAAGTAGCGCACGCCGTCCTTGTCGGTGCCGAGGAAGTAGCGGTGGGTCTCGGTGAGCGGCGCCTCGAATGCCGGGGTCATCACCAGCTCGGTGCGGCCGTCCGGGGTGTCGTCGACGAGCGCCTGCCCGCCGGAGACGACGAAGACGCGGGTGGTGGGGTGGCTCCAGGCGGCGGCGAGCCACGCCTCGTCGAGCCGGTGGTGCGCGGCGCGGTCGATGCCGCTGTCGGCGGTGAGTCCGATGGGCCGGTGTGCGGTGTCGTCACCGCTGGTGCTGCTGGTGGGCACGGGTACTTCCAACTCCCCCTGGGGGTGCGGGCGGCTTCTGGTTCGTGGCGGGCGGCGCGGGTGCGCAGAACTCGGTCAGCGGCCGTGCTCCGGGCCCGGCGCCGCGGCGCGGGGGGCCGCGTGGCGGGGGTGGACGGCGCTGTCCGGGTTCTCGCTCATACTGTCGAGCCTAACGGGCCCGGCCGCGGTGTCCCCCGGGCGGTTCGCCCCGCGCCCACCGGCCGCCGCCGGTGGGGCCGGACCCGGCGTCCTCGCCGGTCAGGATGCGTTCGAGGGCGGCGCGGTCCGGCAGGTCCGCGGGCCGTACGGTCTCCCCCGTGCGCACCCGCACGAACGCGGCGCCGACCGCGTCGAGCGGCAGCCCGTGCTCCTCGGCCCAGGCCAGGCGGTACACGGCGAGCTGGAGCGGGTCGGCCGCGTCACGGTCCCTGCCGGTCTTCCAGTCGACGATCTCGTACGTGTACGGGTAGGGCGCGCCGTCCGGCGCGGGCTCCCGGTACACGGCGTCGATCCGGCCGCGCACCAGGCGGCCCGCGAGGGTCAGCTGGAAGGGTGCCTCCACGCGGTAGGGCGTGCGCCGGGCGTACGGGGAGCGCTCGAACGCCTCCTTCAGATCGGCGAGGTCCCGCTCGTCGGCGATGCCGGGATCGTCGTCGTCGCTGCCCGGCAGCTCGTCGGGTCCCAGCAGGGGCAGCGGCAGCGCCCCGAAACGCGATTCGACCCAGGCGTGGAAGCGGGTGCCCCTGCGGGCCGCGGGCCGCGGCGGGCGCGGCATCGGGCGGGCCAGCTCCCGCGCGTACGCCTCCGGGTCGGCGGCGAGGCGCAGCAGCTCGGACGCGGAGAGCGAGGCGGGCACGGCCACCTCGCGCACCGCGGCGCGCGCCCGGGTCAGCTCCCCGGCGAGCGCGTCGAGGTCCCGGTCCCACGAGGCGAGGACCCGCGCCTCCTCAGGGCTGAGACCGGCCCCGACCCGCGGCGCGGGCACCGGCGCGTGCGCGTCGGCGTTCCCGCCTGGGGCCGCGTCGGCGCCTGGGGCCGCGTCGGCGCCGGGTGCCGCGTCGACCACACCGGAGCCGTCACGTGCGGGCCGGTCCGCGCCGATCGCGTCGGAGGGCCGATCCGCGCCGATCGCGTCGGCGGGGCGGTCAGCAGACCGCGCGGCGGACGGCTCGCCGGGGTCGAACAGCTCGTCGGGCTCGAACCGCTCCTCCGGCTCGGGCGGCTCCTCCGGTGCGAACGGCTCCTCCGGCTCGCGCGGCTCGTCGGGCTCGGGCGGCTCCTCGTCGTCCAGGTCGTCCGGCGGCTCCTGCGGCCAGAGGTCGTACGGGGCGGGCTCCGCCGTGGGGGCGGGCGGCGGCGCGGCGGCCAGGGCGTCCAGGTGGGCGCGGACCGTGTGCGCGGCCTCGCGGCGGCGGCGCAGGGAGTCCTCGTCGAGGGGGAGGGGCCAGGGGGTGGGTGTCGCCGCGTCCGCGCTGAGGGACGGGTTCCCCGCGTCCTCCGGTGGCTCGTCCGCCCACGCCTCGATCTCGCCGTACCCGGCCGCGCAGTGGTCGTACAGCGCGGTGAGGAACGAGGACGGGCCCCTGCGGCGCTTCTGGTCGGGGCCCCACCAGTGGCCGGAGCCGAGGAGGAGGGTGCGGGGCCTCGTGAAGGTGACATAGCCGAGGCGCAGCTCCTCCGTCTCCTGGTGCTCGCGCAGTTCCTCCTTGAAGTCCCTCATGCCGCGCGCGGTCCACTCCGCGACGCCGGGGAGCGTGGCCGCGTCGCCGCGCAGGGGTCCCGGGACGACCCTGCCCTGGGAGGTCCACGCCTCGCGCGCCTTCGCGCTCGGGAACTGGCCCTTCACCAGGCCGGGCACCGCGACGACGTCCCATTCGAGGCCCTTCGCCTTGTGCGCGGTGAGCACCTTGACCGTGTTCTCGCCGCCGGGCAGCGCGTTGTCCAGGCCCTTCTCGTACTGCGCGGCCGTGCGCAGGAAGCCGAGGAAGGCGAGCAGGCCGGCCTCGCCGTCGAGCGCGGCGAACGACGCGGCGAGGTCGAGGAAGTTGCCGAGCGTCTCGCGGCGGCGGGCCGCGAGGGCGTGCGGGGAGGCGGAGAGCTCGACTTCGAGGCCCGTGGTGGCGAGCACCCGGTGCAGGACGTCCATCAGCGGGTCGGCGAGCGAGCGGCGCAGGTCGCGCAGCTCCCGCGCGAGACGCGCGAAGCGCACCCGCGCGGCGGGCGAGAACGGCAGGCCGTCGTCGCCGCCCGCGCCGTCGAGGAAGGTGTCGAGCGCGTCGGCGAGCGAGATGACCTCCGCCGGGTCGGTGCCCTCGACCGCGGCGGCGAGCCGCGTGTCGGCGTCGGCGCCTTCGGGGCTCGCCGTACGGACGAGGAGCCGTGCGCGCCGCCCGAGCAGCGCCAGGTCCCGCGGCCCGATCCGCCAGCGCGGGCCGGTGAGGAGGCGGACGAGGGAGGCGTTGGCGCCCGGGTCCTGGAGCACCTCGCACACCGCGATCAGGTCGGCGATCTCCGGCAGGTGGATCAGACCGGAGAGGCCGACGACCTCGACCGGCACGTCCCGCGCGACCAGCGCGCCCTGGATCGCGGCGAAGTCGCCCGCGGTGCGGCACAAGACGGCGATCTCGCCGGGCGCCTTGCCGGTGCGCACCAGGTGGGCGACCGAGTCGGCGAGCCAGGCCAGCTCGTCGGCGTGCGTGTCGAGCAGCGCGCACCGCACGCTCCCGTCGCGCTCGGCGCCCGGCGCGGGGCGCAGCGCCTCGACGCCCTCGTGCAGGGCGCGCAGCGGCGCGGCGAGCCGGTTGGCGAGGTCGAGGAGGCGGCCGCCGCTGCGGCGGTTCTCACTGAGGGAGAAGCGTGCGGCGGGCGTCCCGTCCGCGTACGGGAAGTGCGCGGGGAAGTCGTCCAGGTTGGCGACGGACGCGCCGCGCCAGCCGTAGATGGCCTGGCAGGGGTCGCCGACAGCGGTCACGGCGTGCCCGGTGCCGCCGCCGAAGAGGCCCGCGAGCAGGCGGCGCTGGGCGACCGAGGTGTCCTGGTACTCGTCGAGCAGGACGACCCTGAACTCCTCGCGCAGCATGCGCCCGACCTCGGGGCGGGTGAGGGCCAGCTCGGCGGAGCGCGCGATCTGGTCGCCGAAGTCGAGCAGTTCGCGGGCGCGCTTCGCCTCGCGGTAGCGGCCGACGAGGTCGGTCAGCTCGCGCCGCGCGGCGGCGGCCTCCGGGACCTTGCGCAGGTCGGCGTTGGTGAGGCGGACCGCGGCGAGGCCGGCGAGCAGCCGGGCGTCGTACGCGGCGAGGTCGGCGGGCGCCACCAGGTGCTCGGACAGCTCGGCGTCGAGCGCGAGCAGGTCGCTGACGAGGGCGGGCAGCGTCTTGGTGAGCGCCGGGTAGGGGCCGGGCGCCTCGCGCAGGACCCGCGCGGCGAGCTGGAAGCGGGTCGCGTCGGCGAGCAGCCGCGCGGTGGGTTCGAGCCCGATGCGCAGGCCGTGGTCGGCCAGGAGCTGCCCGGCGAAGGCGTGGTACGTGGAGATGCGGGGCTCGCCCGCGGGCGCGTCCGGGTCGATCACGTCCGGGTCGAGCACGCCCGCGCGCCCCAGCGCGGCCCGCACCCGCTCGGCGAGCTCGCCCGCGGCCTTGTTGGTGAAGGTGAGGCCGAGCACCTGCTCGGGCGCGACCTGCCCGGTGCCGACGAGCCACACCACGCGCGCGGCCATGACGGTCGTCTTGCCCGAGCCCGCGCCTGCGACGATCACCTGCGGGGCGGGCGGCGCGGTCGCGCACGCCAGCTGCTCCGGGGTGAAGGGGATGCCGAGCAGCTCCCTCAGCTGCGCGGGCTCCGTGATGCGCTCGGCCACCCGGGAAGGCTAACCGGCGCCGCCGACACCGCCCCACGGCCCGGGGCCCTGCCGCCACCGAGGGCCCGGCTGCCCGCCGCCCCGCCGGCCCCGCCGGCACCGCCGGCACCGTCCCACCGCCTCAGCGCCCGAGGCCTCGGCACACCGTGGCCTGGCACCCCCCGCCCCGGGAACCCGGTGTCCCCGGCGTCCCCCGCGCCCCCGGCGCCCCCCGGCACCCCCGGCGTCACTCCACCACGTGGCGCCCCTCCGGCTGGGCGCTGCACGCGGCGCGGAACGCGCAGTGGGCGCAGTGGCCACCAGGGGTGGGGGTGAAGCGTTCGTCGAGGACCCGGCCGGCAGCCTCGGCGAGCAGCCTCGGCGCCCAGTCGCCGCTGAGCGGCTCCTGCGCCTGGACCCTCGGCAGGGCGTCGCCGCCCTCGCGCGCGGGGGCGCCCTGCCGCAGCTGGACCAGTTCTGCGCCGCCCGGCTCGGGGCGGCGGCCCTCGAAGGCGCCGTCGACCGCGCCCTCGCCGACCGCGAGCTGGTAGACCGCGAGCTGCGCGTGGTGCGCGACCTCGTCCTTCGTGGGGGCCTGCTTGCCGGTCTTGAAGTCGACGACGTACGCCCGGCCCCCGTCGTCGGCCTCGACGCGGTCCATGGAGCCCCTGATCCGCACCTCGTACTCCCCCGCCGCGATGCTCACGTCGAAGGCGTGCTCCGTGGCGACGGTGCGCCGTCCGCCGCGGTCGGTGGCGTGCCAGCGCAGGAAGCGTTCGAGGGCGGCGCGCGCCTGGTCCTTCTCCTGCCGGGACTTCCACGGCGCGTCGAAGGCGAGGCCGTCCCAGACGGTGTCGAGCCGCTCCATCAGGACGGCGAGGTCGGCGGGCGTGCGCCCGGAGGCGACCTCGTCGGCGAGTACGTGCAGCACGTTGCCGAACCCCTGGGCGGCGGTCGCGGGCGCGTCGGCCTTCACCTCGCGGCCGAGGAACCACTGGAGCGCGCAGGTGTTGGCGAGCTGGTCGAGCGCGCTGCCGGAGAGCGCGACCGGCCGGTCGCGCTCGCGCAGCGGCAGGGCGCTGTGCGTCGGCTCGTAAAGACCCCACCAGCTGTCGGGGTGCGCGGCGGGCACCAGCGCGGTGCCCTCCTCGTCCCTGAGCGCGGCGAGGCGGGCGAGGCGGCGGGCCGCCGCGTCCCGCAGCGCGGGGCTCGCCGCCGGGTCGACGGTGGTGGCCCGCAGCTCGGCGACGAGCGGCGCGACGGCGAGCGGGCGGCGAGGGCGGGCGGTCGTGTCGCGGGGCTCGACGCCGAGTTCCGCGAGGAACCTGGACGGCTGGTCGCCGTCGTCCGCCGCGGACTTCACCGCGGTGACGACGAGCCGGTCGCGGGCGCGGGTCGCGGCGGTGTAGAACAGCCTGCGCTCCTCGGTGAGCAGCGCGCCCGGGGTGAGGGGTTCGGCGAGGCCGTCGCGGCCGATGCGGTCGGCTTCGAGCAGCGAGCCGCGGCGCCGCAGGTCGGGCCAGAGCCCCTCCTGGACGCCCGCGACGACGACGAGCCGCCACTCAAGGCCCTTGGCGCGGTGTGCCGTCATCAGGCGCACGGCGTCGGGGCGCGCCGCCCTGCGGCCGAGGGTGTCGGCGGCGATGTCCTGCGCGTCGAGTTCCTCAAGGAAGTTGAGAGCACCGCGCCCGCCGATGCGCTCCTCGGCGCGTGCCGCGGCCTCGAACAGCGCGCACACCGCGTCCAGGTCGCGGTCCGCGTTGCGGCCGGCGGGCCCGCCGCGCAGCGCGGTCCGCTCAAGCCTGGCGGGCCAGGGCGTACCGTCCCACAGGATCCACAGGGCCTCCTCCGCGGTGCCGCCGCCGCGCAGCAGCTCGCGGGCCTCGCGGAGCAGTACGCCGAGGCGCCGCGCGCCGCGCGCGTACGTGTCGTGGACGACGAGCCGCTCGGGCTCGGCGAGCGCCCGCGCCAGGAGTTCGTCGGAGGGCGGGGGCAGCGGGTTGCCCGCGAGGCGCTCGTCGTCGCGCAGGGCGCGGCCGAGGCGCCGCAGGTCGGCGGCGTCCATCCCGCCGAGCGGCGAGGTCAGCAGCGCGAGGGCGGTCTCGGTGGCGGGAGCGGTCTCGGTGGCGGGGGCTGTCTCGGTGGCGGGAGCGGTCTCGGTGGCGGGGGCGCCGGGCTCCCCCGCGGTCTCCGCCGGCCGCAGCGCCCCCGTCGCCGCGGCGCGCAGCGCGGCGAGCAGCGGCGCCACCGCGGGCTCGTGGCGCAGCGGCACGTCGTCGCCGTCCACGTCGAGCGGGACGCCCGCGGAGGTCAGGGCGCGCCGCATCGAGGGGATCGTGCGGCCGCCCGCGCGGACCAGGACCGCCATCTCACCCCAGGGCACCCCGTCCTCCAGGTGGGCCCTGCGCAGGATGTCCGCGACGGTGTCCAGCTCGGCGGAGGGCGTGGGGAAGGTGTACGCCTCGACCCGGCCGCCCTCGCGCACCGGCTCGGGCTCGCGGTGGGCGCGCACCGCGCGCTGGGGCAGGCGGGGCAGCGGCATCCTGCGGGCGACCTCGCGGGTCGCCGCGAGCAGCCGGGTGCCGGAGCGGCGGGTGCGGGTGAGCACCGCGACCGGCGCGGGGGTGCCGTCGCGGCGCGGGAAGGCGGCGGGGAAGTCGAGGATGCCGTTGATGTCGGCGCCGCGGAACGCGTAGATCGACTGGTCCGGGTCGCCGAACGCGACCAGGGTGCGGCCGCCGCCGGCGAGCGCCCGCAGCAGCCGGACCTGGGCGGGGTCGGTGTCCTGGTACTCGTCCACGAAGACCGCGTCGTACGCGTCGGCGAGCCGCGCCCCGGTCCTCGGCCGCCGGGCGAGCAGCGCCGCGCGGTGCACGAGTTCCGCGTAGTCCAGGACGCCCTGGAGGTCGAGCACGTCCAGGTACTCGGCGAGGAACGCGGCCGCGGCCCCCCAGTCGGGGCGCCCGGTGCGGGCGGCGAACGCGGCGAGCTCGTCGGGGCCGAGTCCCAGCTCCCTGCTGCGCGCGAGCACGGCGCGCACCTCGTCGGCGAAGCCGCGGGTGGTCAGACAGGCCCGCAGGTCGCCCGGCCAGCCGGCGCGGGGTCGGCCCTCGCGCGCCAGGTCGATCTGGCCGGCGAGCAGGTCGCGCACGGCGACGTCCTGCTCGGGCCCCGAGAGCAGCCGCAGGGGCTCGGCGAACAGGTCGGCGTCCTGGTGGGCGCGTACCAGCGCGTAGCAGAACGAGTGGAACGTCGTGGCCTGCGGGGCGCGCGCCCCGCCGAGCCGCCCCGCCATCCGGTCGCGGAGCTGGACCGCGGCCTTGCGGCTGAAGGTGAGCACCAGGATCCGCGCGGGGTCCGTGCCCCGGGCGACCCGCTCGGCGACCGACTCGACCAGCGTCGTGGTCTTTCCTGTGCCGGGGCCCGCGAGCACCAGCAGCGGTCCCGCGCCGTGCTCAACCACGGCGCGCTGGTCCGCGTCCAGTACGGGAGGGGCCGGCGCGGCGGGCGCGGTGCGCACCAGCCGGAACGTGCCGGTGCCGCGCTGCCGCGCCCCGGTGTGCGGGGGGCGGCCGGTGACGGTGGGGAGACTCACGTGGATTTCGCCGGTCCTGGAAGCTGCGACGTTCGAGGGGCAGGGTCCCGCTCCGCGGACGGAGGGGACGACGGTACGCACGCGCGAGGGCGCGTGCATCGGGAGGTGCTTGGCCAGGTGCGGAGGCCACCGGGGGCGCACGGACGGACGGCCGCCCCGCCGCGCGGGACGCCCGCGGGCGACGTTACGCCCGCGGGCCGGTGCGGCGCGGGCAGTCGTACGGAACAGACGAGGCGGCCCAGGTGCCCCCACCACGCACCACGATGGCGGAAACTGTCATATGTGAGACCGATCGCCCGCGCCCCGCGCGGCCTGCCCGCCGCCGTCCCCCGCGCCGCCGTCCCACCGGGCGCGCTTCATGTCGAGGCGCGGCAGGTGGCCCTCGGCGGAGCGCGGGGCCTCGCGCAGGGGCGTGCCCTCCGCGCGGTAGGCGTCGAGCGCGCGCAGCTCGTGGCCCGGCAGCAGCACCCCGTCGGAGCGCACCACCCGCCACCAGGGGACGGCGGCCCCGTAGAGCGCCATCACCCGGCCGACCTGCCGCGGGCCGCCCTCGTCGAGCCACTCGGCGACGTCGCCGTACGTCATGACGCGGCCCGGCGGGACCAGCTCGGCCACGTCGAGCACCCGCTCCGCGTACAAAGGCAGCTCGCCGGGGCCGGACGGCTGCACCGCCCGGCCCTCGCCCCGTCCGCTGTCCCGCTCCTCCTGGCGCCTCATCCGTCCCATCCTGCCTCACCCCGCCGACAGCGGCCCCGCACCGGACCAATCCCTGCTTTTCCGCGCAAACCGGAAGGCGTGGGCTCGGCCGGGCCCGCGCAACGCCCCGTGTTGCTCCCGTACGCGGGCCTCGCGTGCCACCATCGTGCGGGCGGTGACTGGTGATACGAGACCGAGAAGAGACGGACGCGACGGAGGGGCAGGCCGGGAGGTCTGCCGGGGCCGAGGGCCACTCCGGCGCTGAGGCGACCCGCGGGGCCGGGGAGCGGGCCAGGCCCGCAGCGGACGGCACCGCGGACGGCACGCCGCGCGGCGCGGACGGCGGCACCGGGTCCCCCGCGGGCTTCACGGCAGGCGACGCGAACGGCGCGGACGGCGGCGCGGACCGGGAGGACGGCACCGGCGGCGCCCCGCGGGACGCGCTCGGCGCGACCGCCGCGGGCACCGGCACCGACGACCCCGAGGTCGTGCGCGCCGAGACCGAGCCCGCCTGCGACGAGGACGGCGTGCCCCACACCGACCGCGTCTCCGGCGACGAGCCGCTGCTCGCCGCCCGGGTGCACCGCCCCTCCGACCTGCTGCGCCTGCTCGTGGGGCTGCTCGCGATCGCGCTGATCCTGCTGCTCGCGGCCTTCGCGCACGGCACCACCTCGGGTCTCGAACACGACATCAGCAGGGGTACCGGCCAGGCGCCCGACCTGCTGGCGAAGTTCGCGGGCCTGCTCTCCAGCATCGCGGTGCTGCTCGTGCCGGTCGCCTTCGCGATCGAGCGGCTGATCAAACGCGACGGGCTGCGCATCGCGGACGGGGTGCTCGCGGCCGTGCTGGCGCACGGCGTGACCCTCGCCACCGACCTGTGGGTGGCGCGCGCCGCCCCGCACGCCCTCCAGGACGCGCTGACGCTGCCGCAGGCGGGCAGCGGCGCCACCGACCCCGTGCACGGCTACCTCGCTCCGGTTATCGCGTACATGACGGCGGTCGGGATGGCCCGCAGACCGCGCTGGCGCGTGGTGCTGTGGGCGGTGCTGCTGCTCGACGCGTTCGCCATGCTGGTCGCCGGGTACACCACGCCGTTCTCGATCGTGCTGACCGTGATGATCGGCTGGACCGTCGCGTACGGCACCCTCTACGCGGTCGGCTCGCCCAATGTGCGGCCCACGGGCCAGACCCTGATGGCGGGCCTGCGCCGGGTCGGCTTCCGCCCGGTCAGCGCGATGCGCGCGGAGGAGCCAGGTGCCGAGTCGGTCGAGGCGGGCGACCGGGGGCGGCGCTACTTCGTCTCCCTGGAGGACGGCGCTCCGCTCGACGTCACCGTCGTCGACCGCGAACAGCAGGCGCAGGGGTTCTTCTACCGCGTGTGGCGCAGGCTGACGCTGCGCTCCATCACCTCGCGCCGCTCCATCCCCTCGCTGCGCCAGGCCCTGGAGCAGGAGGCGCTGCTCGCGTACGCGGCGATCGCGGCCGGCGCCCGCGCCCCGAAGCTGATCGCCACCTCCGAGCTCGGCCCCGACGCGGTCATGCTCGTGTACGAGCACCTCGGCGGCCGGACCCTGGACGCGCTGACGGACGCCGAGATCACCGACGAGCTGGTGCGCGGCGCCTGGGAGCAGGTGCGCCACCTCCAGTCGCGGCGCATCGCGCACCGCGGGCTGACCGGCGACGCGCTGCTCGTGGACCGGGCGGGCGGGGTCATCCTCACCGAGCTGCGCGGCGGCGAGATCGCCGCGGGCGACGTGGTGCTGCGCATGGACACCGCGCAGCTGCTCACCACGATCGGGCTGCGGGTGGGTGCCGAGCGCTCCGTGGCCGCAGCCGTCGAGGTGCTCGGGCCCGACGCGGTCGCCGACTGCCTGCCGCTGCTCCAGCCGATCGCGCTGAGCCGCTCCACCAGGGCGACGCTGCGCAGGCTCGCCAGGGAGCGCGCGCAGCGGGAGCGCGACGCGGTGCTCGAAGCGTCCGACGCGAACAAGAAGGCCCGCGTCGCGGAGGCGGCAGCCGCCGCCGACGGCGGCAGGAAGGCCGTGCGCAAGTCGCTGCGGCAGGAGAAGCAGGCGGAGAAGCGCGCCATAGACGACGCGCTCGACGAGGCGCGCGAGGAGGACCTGCTCTCGCAGATCCGCAAGCAGGTCCTGCTGATCAGGCCGCAGGCGCCGGTGGAGCCCGTGCGCCTGGAGCGGATCAGGCCGCGCACGCTGATCGGCTTCATCGCGGGCGCGATCGCCGCGTACTTCCTGCTGTCGCAGCTCACGCAGCTGGACTTCGGCATGGTCGTCAGCCAGGCGCACTGGGGCTGGGTGGCGGCTGCGGTGGCGTTCTCCGCGCTGTCGTACGTGGCGGCCGCGATGAGCCTGCTCGGCTTCGTGCCGGAGCGGGTGGCGTTCCTGCGTACGGTGTCGGCGCAGGTCGCCGGGTCCTTCGTGAAGATCGTCGCGCCCGCCGCGGTCGGCGGGGTCGCCCTGAACACGCGCTTCCTCCAGCGCTCCGGCGTGCGTCCGGGGCTCGCGGTGGCGAGCGTGGGCGCGTCGCAGCTGTTCGGGCTCGGCGCGCACATCCTGCTCCTCGCGGCCTTCGGCTATCTGACGGGCACGGAGAAGACGACGTCGCTGACGCCGTCGAGGACGGTGATCGCCGGGCTGCTGACGGTCGCGGTGCTGGTGCTCGTGGTGACGGCCATCCCGTTCCTGCGGAAGTTCGTGGTGACGCGGCTGCGGTCGCTGTTCGCCGGGGTCGTGCCGCGCATGCTCGACGTGCTCCAGCAGCCGATGAAGCTGGCGACGGGCATCGGCGGGCAGCTGCTGCTCACGGGCATGTTCGTGATGTGCCTCGACGCGTCGATCCGCGCGTTCGACGACGGCGCCCAGCAGCTGAGCTACGCGAGCATCGCGGTGGTCTTCCTCGCGGGCAACGCGATCGGCTCGGCCGCCCCGACGCCCGGCGGTGTGGGCGCCATCGACGGCGCCCTGACGCTCGGCCTGCTCGCGGTAGGCCTGCCGAAGGAGGTCGCGGCGCCCGCGGTGCTGCTGTTCCGCCTGATGACGCTGTGGCTGCCGGTGCTGCCCGGCTGGGTCTGCTTCAACCAGCTCACCCGCAGAGGCTCCCTGTAGCCGCGCGCGCCTGGGCCCGGCCGCGGCCCCGCCACCCGCTTGGACCGCGGCCACGGGCGGGTCCTGGGGCGCGCACCGAGCATGGGGACATGCGCAGATCCCTGGTCGCCGCCGTGTCCGTACTCTCCCTCGTCGCGCTCGCCGGGTGCTCCGACAGCGGAACCAACCGCTCCGCGGCGCCCGCCGCCTCCTCGGCGGGCGACTCGGGGGCCTCCCCCGCGCCCAGCGACCTCGGCACGCAGAAGCCCGACTGGCGCGCCTGCACCGCCCCGAACGTCGCGCAGGGCGGCGGCGCAGCCCCCAAGCCGCTGCCGGGCGGCACCCGCTGGCAGTGCGCCACCATGGCCGTGCCGCTCGACTACGCGCACCCCTCGGCCGGCACCCTGCGCCTCGCCCTCATCCGCGCGAAGGCCGTCGACCAGAAGCACCGCATCGGCTCCCTCGTCTTCAACTTCGGCGGCCCCGGCGGCTCCGGCGTCACGGGGCTGCCGTCGTTCGCCAAGGACTACGAGAAGCTCAGGGCGCGCTACGACCTGGTCAGCTTCGACCCGCGCGGCGTCGGCGGCAGCGCCCCGGTGCAGTGCGAGGACGACCGGCGGCTCGACACGTTCTACGCGCAGGACGCCACCCCCGACACGGCCGCGGAGCAGAAGGCGTACACGGCGGGCCTCGCGCGGTACGCCGCCGCGTGCGAGCGGCGCTCGCCGCGCCAACTCCCGCACGTGGGCACGACGGAGACCGCGCGCGACCTGGACCTGATGCGGCAGGTCCTCGGCGACAAGAAGCTGTACTACTTCGGCATCTCGTACGGCACCGAACTCGGCGGCGTCTACGCGCACCTCTTCCCCACCCGCCTCGGGCGCGCCGTGTTCGACGGGGTCGTCGACCCGACGCAGGACGCGGAGCAGGGCGCGCTCGGCCAGGCAAAGGGGTTCCAGCTCGCCCTGGACAACTTCGCCGAGGACTGCGTGGCGCGCGGCGACGCCTGCCGGCTGCCCGGCTCCACCCCGCGGCAGGTCGAGTCCTTCGTGGTGAAGCTGCTGCGCGGCCTCGACGCCCACCCGGTCGCGGGCATCGGCGGACGCAGGCTCACCCAGACCGAGGGCACCAACGGCGTGGTCGAGGCGCTGTACTCCAAGGACTTCTGGCCGCTGCTCGAACAGGGCCTCGACGAGGCGCACGGCGGGAACGGCGCCCTGCTCCTCGCGCTGTCCGACTCGCTCAACGGCCGCGACGAGCACGGCCGCTACAGCAACACGCAGGCAGCCAACGCGGCCGTCAACTGCCTCGACTCCAAGCAGCGGTTCAGCGTGGCCGAGACCCGCGAGCGGCTGCCCGAGTTCCGCAAGGCGTCCCCCGCCTTCGGCGACCTGCTCGGCTGGGGGATGCTCAGCTGCACCAAGTGGCCGGTGCCGGGGCGCTGGACGCACCCGGACGTCAGCGCGCCCGGCGCGGGCCCGGTCCTGGTCGTCGGCAACACCGGCGACCCCGCGACGCCGTACGAGGGCGCCAAGGCGATGGAGAAGGCCCTCGGCAAGGGCGTCGCCGTCGAGTTGACGTACAAGGGGCAGGGCCACGGCGCGTACGACAGCGGCAGCGCCTGCGTGCAGCGCACCGTCAACGCGTACCTGCTGGACGGCACGGTGCCGAAGGCCGGCACGGTCTGCCGCTGACCTGCGCGGGGAGCACACGGGGGAGGGGCCGGTCCGCGCACGTGCGCGGACCGGCCCCTCCCCCGGAGACAGCGCGGTCTAGTAGACCGGCTTGCTCGGTTCGATCTGGTTGACCCAGCCGATGACGCCGCCGCCGACGTGCACCGCGTCGGAGAAGCCCGCCGACTTCAGCACCGCGAGCACCTCCGCACTGCGGACACCGGTCTTGCAGTGCAGGACGATCTTCCGGTCCTGGGGCAGTGTCTCCAGCGCGTTGCCCAGCAGGAACTGGTCCTTGGGGATCAGCTTCGCGCCGGGGATCGAGACGATCTCGTACTCGTTCGGCTCGCGGACGTCGATGATCTCGATGTTCTCGCCGTCGTCGATCCACTCCTTGAGCTGCTTGGGAGTGATCGTCGAACCGGCCGCCGCCTCCTGGGCCTCCTCCGACACGACCCCGCAGAACGCCTCGTAGTCGATCAGCTCGGTGACCGTCGGGTTCTCGCCGCAGACCGCGCAGTTCGGGTCCTTGCGGACCTTCACCTGGCGGTACTGCATCTCCAGGGCGTCGTAGATCATCAGCCGGCCGACCAGCGGCTCGCCGATGCCCGCGAGGAGCTTGATCGCCTCGTTGACCTGGATGGACCCGATGGACGCGCACAGCACGCCCAGCACGCCGCCCTCGGCGCAGGAGGGGACCATGCCCGGCGGGGGCGGCTCCGGGTACAGGCAGCGGTAGCAGGGCCCGTGCTCGGACCAGAACACGCTGGCCTGGCCGTCGAACCGGTAGATCGAACCCCAGATGTACGGCTTGTTCAGCAGCACGCAGGCGTCGTTGACCAGGTAGCGGGTGGCGAAGTTGTCCGTCCCGTCCACGATCAGGTCGTACTGCGCGAAGATGTCCATCACGTTCTCGGCTTCGAGCCGCTCTTCGTGGAGGACCACGTTCACGTACGGGTTGATGCCCTTGATCGAGTCCCGGGCGGACTCGGCCTTGGACCGGCCGATGTCGGCCTGGCTGTGGATGATCTGGCGCTGGAGGTTCGACTCGTCCACCTCGTCGAACTCCACGATGCCGAGCGTGCCGACACCGGCCGCCGCCAGGTACATCAGCGCCGGGGACCCGAGTCCGCCGGCGCCCACGATCAGCACCTTCGCGTTCTTCAGCCGCTTCTGCCCGTCCATGCCCACGTCGGGGATGATCAGATGACGGGAGTACCTGCGGACCTCGTCGACGGTGAGCCCTTCGGCGGGCTCGACCAAGGGGGGCAACGACACAGGGACCTCTACAGGGGTAGGTCATTCACTAACGAGTTCTCCCTGTAACAGTGCCACGCGCTTTCTCATTCCGAGATACCCGGTCCGACGCGCGAGACGATCTCGTCCCAGTACCCGGGCAGCGCGGCGAACGCGCCCCCGGGGTCCGACCGGTCCGTGAAGAAGATGGTGCCGGCGCCCTGCCAGCGCGCGATGCGCATCGCCTCGTCGAGGTGCCCGCGCGGCACGCCGTGCACCAGGTGGACGAAGTGGTCCTGCGTGTAGGCCGCGGTCCAGGGCGCCGCCTGCGACCAGCGGTAGTCGGCCCAGGGCCCCGAGTACGTCACCAACTGGTCGGCGGCCTCCGCGTACCCGGCGTACGGGTGGGTGCCGTGCCCGAGGACGAGGTGTCCGCCGTCGAGCACCGCGTCCAGCGTCGCGGTGACTCTTCTCACTCCGGCGAGCTCGGCCCGGTCGGCGGGCGCCCGGTCCAGGTAGAACCCGTCCACGCGGTACCAGTCGACGTAGCGCTGCGCGTCGCAGACCAGGTCCGCGAAGTCGTACATGCCGTATTTCAGGTCGAGGTGGCCCAGCAGCCTGAGGCCCGCGTTGGTGAGCCGCCCCGCCGCCTCAAGGCAGTGCGGGTCCGGCCGCGCGCCCGGCCCGTCCGCGACGTTGAGCACGGCCCAGTGCAGCGGCGTGCCCGGCCGGGTCAGCTCGGCCCATTCGACGGGCGCGAGCAGCGGGTGCGCGTACCCCGGCACGCCGAAGCCCGTACGGCCGGCCGCCGTGCCGGACAACTTCCTTCCCGCGCTGGTCAGATGCGGCACGCCGCCTCCATCCAGATGTCCGCGAGCGACTCTTCGAGGCCGATCCTCGGGCGCCAGCCGAGCCGGTCGCGGGCCGTGCGCACGTCGGCCTGCTGCCAGGGGCCGCAGCCGTCGGGGTACGGGAAGGGGCCGATGCCCAGGTGTTCGGCCGCGGGCTCGCCGCGCGGGGCGCCGATCGGGCCGTGCACATGGGGGCGCTGGGCACCGGGCGGTGGCGCGTCGAGTTCGTTGAGCGCGCCCGCGTATCCGGCGACGCGGGCCAGCACGGCCGCCGCGTCGCGGAGCTTGACGGCGCGGCCCGTGCCGATGTTGACGATGCCCTGCGCGGCCGAGAGCGAGGCCGCGTGCACGGCGCGCGCCACGTCCCGCACATCGACGAAGTCGCGCTGCACCCCGAGCCCCGCGAGCTTCAGCTCCGCGTCGCCGGCCTGCATGGCACGGCGCATCGCCTCCGCGAGGCGGCCGAGGGGTGAACCCGCTGGGGTGCCGGGGCCGACCGGCGAGAACACGCGCAGGACCACGGCGTCGAGCCCCGAGCCGAGGACCAGTTCGGTGGCGGAGAGCTTGCTCACCCCGTACGGACCGCCGGGGCGCGGCAGCGCGTCCTCCGCGGTGGAGGAGCCGGGCTGCGAGGGCCCGTACTCGGAGGCGCAGCCGATCTGGACGAGGCGGGCGCCGCAGCCGCTGCGCCGCAGCGCCTCGCACACCGTCGCGACGGAGACGGTGTTGTGGCGGATCAGGTCGCGCGCGCCGCCCCGGGTGGAGCCCGCGCAGTTGATGACGACGCCGGGGTGCACGGCGTCCATGAAGCGGGTCAGCGCGCCGGGGCTGCCGCCCGCGAGGTCGAAGCGCACGTCGGCGTCGTCGCCGCGGCCGAGCGCGGTCAGGTGGACCGCGGGGTCGGCGAGCAGGCGGTCGGCGACGAACCGGCCGAGGAAGCCGTTGGCGCCGAGCAGCAGGACCCTCATCGCGCCGCTCCTGACTGCCGGGCGGCCCGGGGGGCCTGGGATCGGGACTCGGGGGTCATGGCGGGGTGTCTCCTTTGTGGATGAGTGGCTGAGGGGGGACGGGTGGGGGTGGGCGGGCCCTGTGCCGCCTCAGGTGTGGGCCGAGGCCCGTGCGAGGGTGACCGCCGCGTGGCAGAGGAGCCCGAGCGCCGCGGCGCCGCAGGCGAGGGTGGGCACGGCGTCCGCTCCCCAGGCGCCGGTGAGCCGGGCGACCGGCGCGCCGAGCGCGGCGCAGCCGGGCAGCCGCGCCGCGAGGAGGGAGGCGGTGGCCAGCGCCTCCACGCAGCACGCGGCGGCGAGCCCCGCTGCGGCGGCGCCGGGGAAGCCGTGGACGGCGAGCAGCCGCGCGAGCAGCAGCAGCGCGCCGAGCGCGACGACGTGCGCGGGTCCCGCGCCGCCGCCCTGCGCGCGGGCGAGGAGCAGCGCGATCCCGGTCAGGGCGCACGCGTACAACGCCACAGAGGCGAGCAGCAGCGGCCGGGTCCCGGCCGCGAAGTGCGCGAGGTCGCGGCTGTGTGCGAGCCTGCGCCCCGCCCGTACGGAGAACAGGTGTGCGCACCAGGCGGCGGGGGCCAGGGCGCAGCAGAGCGCGACCAGGGGCGCGGGGCCCGCGTGGAAGGCGCGGACGCCTGCGAGGGCGTCGAGCGCACCGCCGCCGCACGCGGCGAAGGCGAGCAGCCAGCCGGTCCACAGCCCGCCGCCCGGCACCTCGCGGCCGGCCGCGCGCAGCGGGCCGCGGCGCAGGCTCGCCGCGACGGCGGCGCTCAGCGCGAGCGCCCCTGCGAGCACCGCGCCGATCCGCGCGGGCCCCTCGGTGTGGCCGGCCGTGGCCTCGATCAGCGCGGCGGCCGGCCCCGGCAGCAGGGTGGCCGGCGCCCAGGGCGCGAGGGCGGGCCGCGCGGTCTTTGGCGCGGCCGGGGGCTGCGGCCCCGCGGGCTCGTCGTGCGGCACCCGGGCGTACAGCTCCTCGGCGAGCGTGAAGACGTCGCGGTGGCGGAAGCGGGTGAGGGCGGTCCTGTCGGTGATGCCGTGGGCTTCGAGGCCCGCGGCGATCTCCAGCGGGTCGACGGCGCTCGCGCAGAGCGCACGGTGCCGGTGGAGCAGCACCTTCACCGGGTCGGCCGTCCCCCGCCGCACGGGGGCGTGCGCGCTGGTCTCCCGGCGGGTGCCGTGGCCGGCGTGCGGGGTCGTCGCCATGGGCGTGCCTCCGTCAGACATCGCGGCTCCCGGCGCCCGCGCCGACCGTCTCGCGGGCGGCGGGCCCGGCCCAGCGGACCGGGACGCCCGCCTCCGCGGCACCGGCGAAGGGCAGCGGCGCGCCGGGGGCACGGGGCGCGGGACGTCCTGGGCTGTGCGAGAGGACGTCGAGGTACGCGGCGCGGAACGCGGCCACGTTCTGTTCGACGGTGAAGAGTTCGAGCGCGCGGGAGCGCGCGGCGGCGCCGAGCCTGCGCCTGCGGTCGTCGTCGGCGAGCAGGCCGAGGCAGGCGTCCGCGAGCGCCTTGGGGTTGTGCGGCGGGACGACGAGCCCGGTGCCGCCGACGACCTCGACCACGGCCCCGACGTCGGTCGAGACGGTCGCGCGGCCGCAGAGCATCGCCTCGACCAGGCTGAGCGGGAACCCCTCGACGGAGCTGGAGAGGACGGCGACGCCCGCGCCCGCGTAGGCGTCCGCGGGCTCGGGCGCCTCTGGGCCGCCCGCCTCCTCGAAGGAGACGGGGTTCTCGCCGACCGCGTACGCGCCGGGGGCCTCGTCGGGGAAGAGCTGCGCGGCGAGGGTGCGGCAGTGGGCGAGGTAGGCGTGCGCCTCGCCGCCCTGGGCGGGCGCGCCGACGACGCGCAGCCGGGTGCCGGGGCGCCGCCTGCGGATCTCCGCGAAGGCGTGCAGCAGGGAGACCAGGTCCTTGGCCGGTTCGATCCTGCCGGTCCACACGAGGGTGTCGGGGTCGCCCGCGTCGTCGCTCTCCCCCACCTCAGCGAACCGGTCGGCCGCCAGGCCGGGGTGGATGGTGCGCAGCTTGGCGCGGTCGGCGCCGCACCGCTCCTGCCAGCGGCGTGTGTGCGCGTCGCCGGGGGTGACGAGGTGGGCGGCGCGGTAGACCTCGGCGGCGAGCCCGCCGTGGAAGGCCGCGAGCAGGGCGCGTACGGGGCCGCGCAGGGCGTCCTCACGCGCGCCGTCGGTCGCGAGGTAGTGGGCGCGCAGCCCCACGCCGTACTCGGTCACCAGCAGAGGGGTGCCGAAGAAGCGTTTGGCCAGCAGCCCCGGGAGGGCGGCGGCGCCCGCGGTCGTGGCGTGGCAGATGTCGGCCGCGGCGAGTCCGCCCGCCCGCGCGCCCTCCCACCCGTCCTCCGCCTCCCGGTCGTCCGCGGGCCCGCCCGCGCCGTACCAGTCGAGGCTGAGGGGGCGCAGGGCCTGTTCGAGGGCGCGGGCGAAGGCGAGGTGGTCGGTCACGGTGGCGTCGCGCACGCCCCGGCGCGCGCCCGGGGCGCGGCAGGCGGATTCGAGGATGCGGACGGCACGCTCCGAGCGGAGCGCCGCGCAGAGGCCGCCGCGCTCCCTGGCGAGTTCCGCGAGGCCGTAGAGGCCGGCCGCGAAGGAGTCTGCCGCACCCTCGTCGCAGAGGGAGTGGGCGAGTTGGGCGAAGTGCTCGGCGAACCTGCGGCGGTCGCGCCTGCCGTGGGCGCGCCCGCCGTCCACCGGCTCCCACAGCCGCGCGGTACGCACCCGGAGCACCTGGGGCGGGAGCCCGACGAGGCCCGCGCGCTCCTGCCGGGGGTCGCGGACGAGCGCGTGGACGTCGAACTCGTGGTCGGGCAGCCCGCGCACGAGCCGTTCGCACCAGAGCCTCAACTCACCGGTCGCGTACGGATAGCCACCATCCGTGAGCAGTCCGATCCGCACGACACTTCCCCCGTTCCTCCGTGTGGGAGGCCGCCGTCCGGTCCGGCGACCCGCTGCGCCACGACCGTATGCGGATCCACCGGCGGCGCGGCGGACGGTTGTCCGTCGCGCCACCGGAAGGGGTGAATGCACGTAACTTTCCCGCGCCGCGCGCGTTCGCGCCCTTCGGGGCGCACGCCGGCGCGCGGCCCTCCCGGGCGGGCGCGCCGGTCGGCCCGTCAGCCCCGCGGGTACGGCCAGGGGTTGGCGCGGCAGCGGACGCCGCCGATGTCGAGCGACTTGGTCTGCTGCTGCATCACGGGCGCGAGCGCCCCGGGCCTGGCGCAGTTCACGTGGTTGTGCCCGAGGCGGTGGCCGACCTCGTGGTTGATCAGCATCTGGCGGTAGGCGTGCATCGCGCCCGGCCCGTACGTCCGCGCGCCGCGCGCCCACCGGTACGCGTTGATCATGACGCGCTCGGTGGCGGCCGAGTCGCAGGAGACGCGCTCCTCGCTGGTGTCGAGCCCGGACTTGGCGCACCAGACGTCGGTGGTCCCCGGGCTCGCGAGGGTGATCACGAAGTCGGGCCTGCCGCTGGAGACGCGCTCGAAGGTCCTTACCCCGTGGTGGGCCCAACTGCGGTCGTCGTTGAGCGTCTTCTGCACGGCCTCGGCGAACAGCCGCCCGTCCAGGGGCAGTCCGTCCTCGATGTCGACGCGGTAGCGGTAGCGGCGGCCGGTGCCGGGCGCGGGGTCGGATCCTGGCACGGCGGTGAAGCGGCCCGTCCCCCTGAGGTCGGCGGGGAGCGGGAAGACACGCGCCATCAGCTGGTCGTACGTGGGCGCCGGGGCGTGCGCGGCCCGCACGCGGGCGGACGCCGTGGCGGACGGCCGGGCCCCGCCGGCGTGCGCCGCGCCGCCCTCTGCGCCCGCCGACCGCGCCCCGGGCCTGCCGAGGAACTGGCCGGCGACGACCAGGGCGAGGACCGTGACGACCGCGGCCGCCGCGGCGCCGCCGAGAGCGCGCCCGCGCCTGCCGCAGGGCGCCCCGGGTCCGTCCGCCGCGCCCGAAAGGGGCGGGGCCGGGACTTCCCGCGGCCCGTCGAAGGCCGCGAGGTACTCGGGCCTGGGTCCCGGCTCCCGGAGCGCGGCGCCGTGCGCGGCGGGCGGCGCCGTGGCCCGGAGCGTACGGCCGCCACCCGTGGCTCCGGGGTGCGCGGCCCGGTCCCCGTACCGCTGCCCTGCCGGGGCTCCCGTGGCTCCCAGGGCCTCGGGGTGCTCGGGGTGGCCGCCGCGCGCCCCCGGCACACCGGAGGCTTCCGTGTCCGCGCCGCCCGCGGCGCGCCCGTGCTCCTCACCGGCCGGCCGGGGGGACCCGGGCCGGCGGGCCGCCGGGAGGGCTCGGTCCGCGGGGCGCGCCGCGGGGTCGGCGGGACGCCCGGCGGCAGGACCCGAGGGAGCCGTGCGGCGGTGTCGTCCCACTCCCCGGATCAGCTCCCGTCGTCGCGCTCGCGTGCCCGGCGCCTACGCGCCGCCCGCTGGATCCTCCGCGTGCTCGGCGACGAGCTGCCTCGCCGCCGCCGCGATCTCGCGCGGGTATTCCATCATGGCGACGTGCCCCGCCTCGGGCAGCGTCAGCAGGCGCGAGTCGCGGAAGGCCCGGGTCGCCTTGCGCGCCATGCGGTACGACACGAGCCGGTCCCGGCCCCCGTAGACGAGCAGCGTCGGCGCGAGGACCCGTTCGGCCTGCCGCCACAGCCCGTACTGGCCGCCCAGGGTGTACGCGTTGACGATACCGCGCGCGGAGCGGGTCATCGCGTCCCAGAAATAAGGGAGTTGGAGTCGGCGGGCGGTCTCCTCGGCCGCCGCGGCGAACTCCTCCTCGCCCACCGACGCCGGGTTGCCGTAGCAGAGGTCGAGCACACCGCGGGTGCGCTGCTCGGGCGTCCAGTCCCGGCTGAGGCGTGCGAACAGCGCGGTGACCCCGGGGACCGCCATCAGCGCGGTGGGCAGCGCGCCGCGCTGAACCCGCAGTTCGGGCAGCGCGGGCGAGACCAGCGTCAGGGTACGCACCAGATCGGGCCGCGCGGCGGCGACCCGGGTGGCGACGGCGCCGCCGAGCGAGTTGGCGAAGAGGTGCACGGGGCCGCGGTCGCGGGCGTCGAGCAACCGGACCACGGCGCGCGCGTGCCCGGAGACCGAGTAGTTGCCGTCGTCGGGCGGCGGCGAGTCACCGAAGCCCGGCAGGTCGACCGCCTCGCCGTCGACGGCGTCGGCGAGCAGGGCCATCAGCGCCGACCAGTTCTGCGACGACCCGCCGAGACCGTGCACGTACAGCGCGGGCGGCAGGCCCGTCCGTGCGGCGGTCCTGGCGCGGACGGTGAGGGTGAGCCCCGGCAGCGCGACCGTGCTCAGCTCCTCCCCCTCGGCCACCCGGACCGGAGCGGCCCGGGGGGTCGCGGCGGCTGCGACGGATTCCGGTAGCTCGGTCGAAGACATGCCCGCAATGTTACGAGCACGTCACGCCCAGGGCCGTGTGGTGGCGGTCACAGCACGTGTGGCGTCGCCCGGTGGCCGCTCCTAGGCTTGTACGGGGCGGTTTCCGCGCTCGTCACGGGGCAACCGGGAGTACGGAGTACGACCGGAACGCACGCGACCGCGGGACGCGCACCCTGACACGGCCGCGGACCCGAGACCGGAGGAACCACATGTCGGTGCCCAGCCACCCCCAGAACCCGGTGGACCCCGAAGACCCGGACACCTTCGCCGAGCAGGCGGGCGAGCCGGAGCTCTCCCCGGAGACCCCGGAGGCCGACGCCGCGGAGCAGCGCACCGGCCTGCGGGCGGAGGTGGACGAGCCGCTCTCCGCGGCAGAGGGCGGCGAGGCGGACGAGGCCGACCGCGCCGAGCAGGCCATCCCGGCGGGCGACGAGGAGGAAGAGGACGACTACCGCTGACCGCCGCCTCCCCCTCGCGGGCCGGCGGCGAGTTCTGACCGCCGCCGGCCCGCGCCGGGTCCGGCCGCGACCGGCGCCGACGGGACAGGCCGCGGCCGGCCGCCGGTGATTTTCTGCCGCCTCCCCGCGCACGAGCGGGTTACCCAAAAGTACGATGGCCAGTCGGGGCCCGAGCGCGCCCCGCGGCCTGCGGACCACGGAGGCGGCCCGGCGCACAGACGATATGGGAGGCGGCGTGAAAGCCATGGAGCAGACGGAGGCGGCGCGCCCGCGCGGGACGCGGCTTCCACGCCGCGCCCGGCGCAACCAGCTGCTCGGCGCGGCGCAGGAAGTGTTCGTGGCCCAGGGGTACCACGCGGCCGCGATGGACGACATCGCGGAGCGTGCGGGGGTCAGCAAGCCGGTGCTCTACCAGCACTTCCCCGGCAAGCTTGAGCTCTATCTGGCCCTGCTCGACCAGCACTGCGAGTCGCTGCTCCAGGCGGTGCGCACGGCGCTGGCGTCGACCACGGACAACAAGCAGCGCGTCGAGGCCACGATGGACGCGTACTTCGCGTACGTGGAGGACGAGGGCGGTGCGTTCCGGCTGGTCTTCGAGTCGGACCTGACCAACGAGCCGGCCGTGCGCGAGCGGGTGGACCGGGTGACGCTCCAGTGCGCCGAGGCGATCTCCGACGTGATCGCCGAGGACACGGGCCTCTCCAGGGACGAGTCGATGCTGCTGGCCACGGGCCTGGGCGGGGTGTCGCAGGTGGTGGCGCGGTACTGGCTGTCGAGCGCCTCGCCCGTGCCGCGCGACCGCGCCGTCTCCCTGCTGACCTCGCTGGCCTGGCGGGGCATCGCGGGCTTCCCCCTCCACGGCGAGCAGCACTGAGTTCCCGCCGCGTGTTCGCTGCGGGCGTGGCCGCGCGGCGTCTTCCGCACCCGCCACGCGGGCTAATGTGTGCTGCGTACCGCGCGGCTGTCCGCGCAACGCACTGACCGTCGGAGGGACATAGCCGTGGAGGTCAAGATCGGAGTGCAGCACGCGCCCCGCGAGATCGTTCTGGAGAGCGGTGACTCCGCAGAGGACGTCGAACGCGCGGTGGCGGACGCGCTGGGCGGCAAGGCGCAGCTGCTGAGCCTCACGGACGAGAAGGGCCGCAAGGTCCTGGTGCCGGCGGACCGGCTCGCGTACGTGGAGATCGGCGAGACGGCGACGCGCCGGGTGGGCTTCGGCCCGCTGTAGGCGCCGCCCGGGGCGAGACGCCGACACACGGAAGGCCCGGCAGGGTTCGCCCCTGCCGGGCCCTTCTGCTGTCCGGGGTTCGCCTCACCTGATCGCGGGCTCATCGCGCGCCGCAGGGTTGTCGGCCGGGCACGCGGGGTAATGACGGGCTGGACGCACGGGCCGCTCGCCCGGCGCGCCACACCCGGAGCCGCGAGGTGATCGCCGTGATGCTGGAGATTCTCGGTTCTGCCCTGCTCGGTCTCGGCCTGGCCGCTGCCGCGGCGGTGCTGCTCGCGCACCGCCTGCCGGCCCGCCGCCTGGTGCTGCTCGCGGGCGGCATCGGGGCGCTGCTGGGCGCGTACGTCACGCACGAGGCGCTGGGCCCCGGACATGTGCTGGTCACCCTGCTGGGGTCGCTCGGCGTCTCCGCCGTGGTGGTCTCCCTGCTGCTGCGCCCCGCGGCGCAGGCCGCCGCGCCCGCTCCGGCGCACCGCGCGGTGCCGTAGCGCCCGCGCGGCGGCCGGCCTGATGCCGGCGGGGTGTCACGCGGCGAGGCCGAGGGCCGCCATCCGCTTGGTGTGGGCCTCGGTGATGCGGGAGAACATCCGGCCGACCTCGGCGAGGTCGAAGCCGTCCGCGACGCCGCCCACCAGCATCGTGGAGAGCGCGTCGCGGTCCGCGACCACCCGCTGGGCCTGCGAGAGCGCCTCGCCCATCAGACGGCGCGCCCACAGCGCGAGGCGGCCGCCGACGCGGGGGTCGGCCTCGATGGCGGCCCGCACCTTCTCCACGGCGAAGTTGCCGTGTCCCGTGTCATCGAGCACGGCGAGGACCAGCGCGCGGGTGTCCGTGTCGAGCCTGGCGGCGACCTCGCGGTAGAAGTCGCTCGCGATCGAGTCTCCGACGTACGCCTTGACCAGGCCTTCGAGCCAGTCGGACGGCGCGGTCTGGCGGTGGAACTCGTCGAGCGCCCTGGCGAACGGCTCCATCGCCTCCGTGGGGGTGGCGTCGATGGCGCTGAGCCGTTCCGTGAGCTGCTCGAAGTGGTGGAACTCGGCGGAGGCCATGCGCGCGAGCGCAGCCTTGTCGGCGAGGCTCGGCGCGAGTTTCGCGTCCTCGGCGAGGCGCTCGAAGGCCGCGAGTTCGCCGTAGGCGAGGGCGCCGAGGAGGTCCACCACGGCCGCGTGGTACTGCGGCTGCGCGGACGCCGTGGCCCAGTCCTGCGCGGCGATCCCGGTGTTCTCGCTGTCTGCGTCTGCCACGGCCAACCTTCCGATTCGTGTGCTCGTCGTAACCCGCGTCACCGCACAATAGTCCGCGCGGGAAGGGCGCAGGACGCCCGTACTCGGCGGCCCGGGGAGCGGCCGGTGAACTTCGGCCGACACATGTGCACGGATCCGGGGTACAGTGATATTGCGCCTGCCGAGTGTGTGGTGGGCCATCACAGTGTTTGACCGAGGATCGACGGGACGGACGTGCGCCACCACGGCGCCTGACCGCCGGGAGGTTCTCGGCCAGGCCCCCAGAGGATGCCCGGTCGGTGGCCCGATCGGCTCCGACCCGACCGCCCTCAGCGCGGTCCGTGCGCAGCAGCACACGAACCCGCACATGAGGGGCACCCTGAGCGGCGCGAGCGCTTGAGCGACGGCAGGGGTCCCGCGCCATCCGGCCCTCCACGGCCGGCCGAGCCGAACCGGCGCGGACCGTTGCGCGGTAGGACCCCCCAGCGTTCGCCTCGTACCGCACCTCACGGAAGAGGCAGCACCCTGACTACGACGTTCCGCGATCTCGGGATCCTCCCCGAGACGGCCGAGGCCCTCGAAGCCGTCGGCATCACATCCCCCTTTCCCATCCAGGAGATGACACTCCCGGTCGCCCTCTCGGGCACCGACGTCATCGGCCAGGCCAAGACCGGCACGGGCAAGACCCTCGGCTTCGGCCTCCCGCTGCTTGAGCGCGTCACCGTGCCCGCCGACGTGGAGGCGGGCCGCGCTGCCCCCGAGCAGCTGACGAGCGCGCCGCAGGCCCTGGTCGTCGTGCCGACGCGCGAGCTGTGCACGCAGGTGACGAACGACCTGCTGACCGCGGGCAAGGTCCGCAATGTGCGGGTCCTCGCCATCTACGGCGGCCGTGCCTACGAGCCGCAGGTCGAGGCGCTGAAGAAGGGCGTCGACGTCGTCGTCGGCACGCCCGGCCGGCTGCTCGACCTGGTGGGCCAGCGCAAGCTGGACCTCTCGCACGTGCGGGCCCTCGTCCTCGACGAGGCCGACGAGATGCTCGACCTGGGCTTCCTGCCCGATGTCGAGAAGATCATCCAGCAGCTTCCCGCGCGCCGCCAGACGATGCTGTTCTCGGCGACCATGCCGGGCGCGGTCATCGGCCTCGCCCGCCGGTACATGTCGCAGCCCACCCACATCAGCGCCACGTCGCCCGACGACGCGGGTGCGACGGTGGCCGCGACCACGCAGCGCGTCTACCGCGCCCACTCCATGGACAAGCCGGAGATGGTCGCCCGCATCCTCCAGGCCGAGGGCCGCGGACTCGCGATGATCTTCTGCCGCACGAAGCGCACGGCCGCGGACATCGCCGACCAGCTGGTGCAGCGCGGCTTCGCCGCGGGCGCGGTCCACGGCGACCTGGGCCAGGGCGCGCGCGAGCAGGCGCTGCGCGCGTTCCGCAACGGCAAGGTCGACGTGCTGGTGTGCACGGACGTCGCGGCCCGCGGCATCGACGTCGAGGGCGTCACGCACGTCATCAACTACCAGTCGCCCGAGGACGAGAAGACGTACCTGCACCGCATCGGCCGTACCGGCCGCGCGGGCGCGACCGGTACGGCCGTCACCCTCGTCGACTGGGACGACATCCCGCGCTGGCAGCTCATCGACAAGGCGCTCGGCCTGGGCTTCCCCGACCCGCCGGAGACGTACTCCACCTCGGCGCACCTCTTCGAGGAACTGTCGATCCCCGAGGGCACCAGGGGCATCCTCCCTCGGGCCGAGCGGACCCGCGCGGGCCTCGCGGCCGAGCAGGTCGAGGACCTGGGCGAGACGGGCGGCCGTGGCCGCCGCGGCGCCCCGGCCCCCGCCGCGCCCCAGGAGGAGCGCCCGGCGCGTACGCGTACGCCACGGCAGCGGCGCCGCACCCGGGGCGGGCTGTCGCTGGGCGAGGCAGCGACGGAGGCCGTCGAGGCGGCCGACACTGCGGAGGGTGCCACGGGCGGTGCCACGGGCGCCGACGAGGCGCGTGCGCCGCGGCGCCGCCGCCGTACCCGCTCCGGCGCCGCGGCGGCGGAAGCCGCTGTCCCGGCGCCCGCGGAGGCACCGGACGTGGCCGCGGACGACGCGCCCGCGAAGCCCCGCAGGCGCCGTACGCGCACGGTGGCGTCGCAGGCGGAGGCGGCACCCGCCGCGGCCGAGGCGCCGGCGGCGTCCGAGGCGGAGGCGAAGCCGCGCCGCCGCCGCACCCGCTCGGCGAAGCCGGCGCAGCAGCCGGAGGCCTGAGCGCGCACAGCACAGGGGCCGTGGCCCGGAACCCCGCACGGGGGTCCGCGCCACGGCCCTTTCCCTGGCCCGGCGCGCGCCCGCGCACGCCCCGGCTAGCCTCGTGGCCATGAGTCGCCCAGACAGCTTCGTGCCGCCCGCCGTCGCCCGTGCCCGCACGCTCGCCACCTCGCGCGGTGGCTTCGCGGCGATCGAGGCGGAGCCCGAGGGGCAGCCGCGCGGCACGGTCCTGATGCTGCCCGGCTTCACCGGCAGCAAGGAGGACTTCAACGCCCTGCTCGAACCGGTCGCCGCGGGCGGCTACCGCGTGGTGGCGGTCGACGGCCGCGGGCAGTACGAGTCGGCGCCGCCCGCCTCGCCCGACGGCTACGCGCGCACGGAGCTGGCCGCGGACGTGCTGGCGCAGGCCGAGGCCCTCGGCGCGCCGGTGCACCTGCTCGGCCACTCCTTCGGCGGGCAGGTCGGCCGGGCCGCCGCGATCGCCGGCCCGGGGAGCTTCCGCACGTTCACGATGATGTCGTCGGGGCCCGCGGCGATCTCGCAGGGCGAGAAGGCACGGGCCAAGCTGCTGATCGACGCCCTCGCGGTGATGAGCATGGAGGAGGTGTGGGAGGCCATGCGACGGATGGAGCCTCTTGAAGAAGTCCCCGTGGCCCCCGCGACACCCGGCGCCGAGGCCGGCGGCCCCGCGGTCCCCACCGGCGCCGGGGACCTGCGCAGGCGCTGGCTCGCGACGGACCCCGCGCAGCTGGTCGCGGCGGCCGGGCAGCTGGCCTCCGAGCCCGACCGGGTGGCGGAGCTGGCCGCCACGGGCCTGCCGGTGCATGTGGTCTCCGGCGTCGAGGACGGGGTGTGGCCGCCCGAGCTCCTCGACGACATGGCGTGCCGCCTCGGCGCACGCCGTACGGCCGTGGCGGGCGCCAACCACTCCCCCAACACGGACCGCCCGGCCGAGACCGCGGCGGCGCTGCTCGCCTTCTGGGACGCGCACCGGTAGCGGGACGGGCGGGCCGCCCCTACCCGCGGGTGCGTCAGTACTGGGACTGGAGGTGCTGCCAGAAGCCGTCGCGCAGCGCGCGGCGCAGCATGGCGTGGCCGCGCAGGGAGCGGCCGAGCAGCCGCTCCGCCTCGATCAAGAGGTCCTGGTCGACGGCGCCCGGCAGGTAGGGGTGGCCGGGCAGCAGGTCGGCGAGCGCCTCGCGCCCCCGCTCGACCAGCCAGGTCGCGGCGATCTGCGCGCCGATGAAGCGCACCTCGTCGCGGCTGGGCGGCGGCTCCGCGTCGTGCTCCCAGGTGGTGACGGGCCTGCGCGTGACGAACGGCTTGCAGAAGTCGAGGTCGAAGGTGCGCTGGCTGTCGACCTCCCACAGCAGCGGCTCCGCCTGGTTGCGGCCGTCCGCGGCCTCGATGCCCCACAGGTGCACGCGCGCGCCGTACCCCTGCGCCGCCTCCACCGCGGAGACGAGGTCCTCGTCGCCGCCGACGAGCGCGGCGTCGCTGATGGCGCGGTGGCGGGCGAGCGATTCGAGGTCCGAGCGGATCAGCGAGTCGACGCCCTTCTGCTGGTTGTTGGCGTTGAGGTTGCCGAGGCGGACCTTGACGTCGGGCAGTTCCGCGATGGCCTGCTGCTCGGGCGTGTGGATGCGGCGCCGCGCGCCGTCGTACCAGTACACGCGGAGCAGCCTGCTGTCCGCGAAGATCACCCGCGCCTTGTCGATGAACGCCTCGATGAGGCCCTCGGCGTCGAGGTCGAAGGAGCGCCGGTCCTCGGTGCCCGCGACCAGCAACCCCGCCGAAGCGTAGACGTAACCGGCGTCGACGAAGATGGCGTGGGTGGAGGGCGTCTTCGCGACCTCGGCGAGCATGCGGTTCAGCAGCTCGTTGGTGCGCGTGAGGTGCCGGTCGAGGTCGGCGGCGAAGGCGCCGTCCGGCACGGGGCCCGGCCCCTCGGGTGCCTGCTCCGGGGCGGTCTGTGCCGCCGGCTCGCGTGGCTCGCTCATACCCGGCTCATTCTCCGTGGGGGTCGCGGGCCGCACCGTACCCGCCAGTAGTTAGCAATTCGAAGTTTTTCGTTAGCGTAGGGAATGTTTGCACAGCGCAAGCCGTTGATCCCGGTGTATCGATCGACACTTTCGCTGTCATCAACAGTTCTCCAGCAGGAGGATCAGACGAAGGGAGAAGCCTGTGCGCTTCGAGATCACGCGACTCGACGACGTCAACGGCACCGCCGTGGACAGCACCGTCGTTGACGCAGCCTCCGTCAACCGGATCGTGCAGCAGGCCGCCGAAATGGGCCAGCGCATCTACATCCGGCCGGCCGAGACGCCGGCTTCATAACTACTCTCCGCCGACCCCCGCACCTGGCATGATCCAAAAGAATTGTTCTCACGGAATCATACGGTTCGGGATGTGACACGCGACCGCGCCCTCCACCACCCGGAGGGCGCGGTTTCGCATGAGGGGATCTCACAAACGGGGCGCGTCCCCCGTGCGGACCGGCCCCTCACCCGCCCCGCACGACCTGGGTGACGCCGTTGATGATCTGCTGCACGGCGATGGCGGAGAGCATCATGCCCGCGAGCCTGGTCACCAGCACGACGCCGCCGTCCTTGATGACCCGGATGATCAGCAGCGAGTACCGCAGCACCAGCCAGAGGACCACGTGCATGGCCGCGATCGCCGCCCACACGGAGACCCGCGCGGCGGGGCTGTGCGCGTGCTGGACGGCGAGGATCACCGAGACGATGGCGCCGGGCCCCGCGAGCAGCGGCATGCCGAGAGGCACGAGCGCCGCGTTGACGTCCTTGGTCTGCTTGGGCTCCTCGCTCTTGCCGGTGAGCAGGTCGAGCGCGATCAGGAGCAGCAGCAGCCCGCCGGAGATCATCAGGGCGGGCACGGTGATGTGCAGGTAGTCGAGGATCTGCCGGCCGAGCACGCCGAAGACGGCGATGACGCAGAACGCGACGACGACCGCCTGCCAGGCCATGGAGCGCTGCGTCTTGGCGGTACGGCCCGAGGTCAGGGCCAGAAAGATCGGGGTGATCCCCGGCGGGTCCATGATCACGAACAGGGTCAGGAAGAGGGAGCCGAACACGGCGAAGTCGAACATGGCGGGCCTTGCGTAGGGGTGGACCGGGGACGTGGGACACACACGGGCGGGCCCCGGCCGCGCGCGGGCGGCTGACGGGACCTGGGCGGGTGGTGTGGTGCGTACGGGCGCGGCGCGCGGCCGGGTAGGCCGTGGAATCCGGTGGTGACCGGGTCGGGGCCGGGGTGCGGGCCGGGCGCGGGCGCTAGGCGGTGGCGGGACCGCCCGTGCCGGGGACGGGGAAGGCGCCGGTGGCGCGCCGCACGATCTCCGCGTAGACCTCGGGGTCCGTGGTGTGGGCGCCGAGCGCGATGTCCTTGCGGCTGCCGTGGTAGTCGCTCGACCCCGTGACGAGGAGGCCGAGGTCGGCGGCGAGGCCGCGCAGCCGCTGCCTTGCGGGCATGTCGTGGTCGGCGTGGTCGACCTCGATGCCGTCGAGGCCGGCCTCGGCGAGCCGCGCGATGGTCTCCTCCGGCACGGTCCTGCCCCGCTTCGCTGCGGCGGGGTGGGCGAAGACGGCGACGCCCCCCGCGCCGTGCACCAGGCGCACCGCCTCGAACGGGTCCGTCTCGTGCTTCTCCGCGTACGCCCGCCCGCCGTCGGCGAGCCAGTCCTCGGTGAAGGCGTCCGAGACGGTGGGCACGACGCCCAGCTCGACCAGCGCGGAGGCGACGTGGGGCCGGCCCACGGAGGCCTCGCCCGCGATCCTCGCGACCTGCTCCCAGGTGACGGGGACGCCGAGGTCCTGGAGCTTGCGGACCATCGCCTTGGCGCGCGGCACGCGGTCGTCGCGCACCAGCTCGCGCTCGGCGAACAGCGCGGGCTCGTCGGGGTCGAAGAGGTAGGCGAGCAGGTGCATGCTGACGCCGTCGACGCGGCAGGACAGCTCGGCGCCGGTCACCAGGGTGAGCTGGGCGGGCAGCGCGGCGAGCGCCTCCGCGTGCCCTCGGGTGGTGTCGTGGTCGGTGAGCGCGACGACGTCGAGACCGCGGGCCGCGGCGTTGCGCACCAGCTCGGCGGGGGTGTCGGTGCCGTCGGACGCCGAGGAGTGGGTGTGCAGGTCGATGCGCACGGACGGGCTCCTGGGTCTGCGGTACGGCTGGGCATGGCGGCGACCCGTCCAGCGTAACGGCCCGCCCTCCGCCCCCGCGCCGCGCTCCCCCACGCACGGAGGGCCCGCGTGCGCAGGGCCTGTCACGACGTCACGGAGGGCCCGCGTGCGCAGGGCCTGTCACGACGTGTGGAGGGCACTCAGGAAGACGAAGACACAGCCTAGGACAGCAGGCGGGGCGAGAGCGCGCCGCAGGGGAGCAGGTCGACCTCGGCGCCGGCGTCGCGCAGGTCGGTGAGGACGATCTCGTCGTACATCAGCAGCCCTGACTCCTGCGGCCAGAGCACGGCCCACAGCCACGAGCCGAGGGCCTCGCCCGCGAAGACGGCCCGGTCGTCGGGCGCGCCCGACACCAGCCACAGGGGGGTGGGGCGGCCCGCGGCGAGCAGTTTCGTGCGCGGGGGCTCGTCCATCCGCAGGCGCGGGCCCGGGTCGGGGCCGTCGACGCCTGCGTACCGGGCGCCGAGCCCCACGCCCGGCTCCTCCGCGACGAGCAGCAGTTCGCCGACGCCGCCGAGGGGCCCCGGGCCCGAGCAGGCGACGGCGGTGGCGCGACCACCGCTGCGGTCGTCACCCGCGTACGACACACCGGTGAACAGCCAGCCGACCGGCAGCGGCCAGGGCATCCAGACCGGGACCCTGGCCCGGTTGACCACGACGGCGAGCGCCTCGACGCCCGGGGGGACGACGGGTTGCAGCGGGTGCACCGTGCCGTGCGCGTCGCAGTGCCAGGAGTCGGCGAAGAGGCCGGGCGCCCTGACGCGTCCACCGCACCTCGGGCAGCTGGGTTCGCCCCTCATATCGGCCAACAGTCCTCTCCGGCCGACGCCGCGTCAAGGCGATCACGCGACTGCGGGGAGGGCCCTGCTCCCTCAGTCAAGGGGTACGGCCCCGCGCAGTGGGTCACGCAGGTCCGTGCCGTGCGACAGCCAGCGCTCCTGGAGCTCCTGTGCGCCTCTGGCGCGCTTGAAGGCCGCCTCGTTGGGCGTCATCGGCAGCAGCGGGAGGAACCGCACCGGGTCCCCGCGCTCCGGGGCCCCGGCGGGGCCCGTGAGCTCCGGCACGCCCGGCACTCCCGGGGACGCCGTCAGCTCCGTGAGCTCCAGGTCCTCGACGAGGCCGCCGCCCTCGGCGACCAGTACGGAGGTGAACGGCGCGCCTGGCCACAGCGGCCCGCCCACGTCGAGCGACGCGCCCGGCGCCACCACGACGCCCTCGACCTGCGGCGAAGCGGCGAGCACCGCGAGGGGCCGCAGCACCTCGTCGGTGCGCGCGAGCCCGGCGCGGACCGTGAGCAGCAACTCCGCGCGCGGGCCGCGCACCGGGTCCACAACCGCCGAGGCCGCGTCGCCCATGGGCGCTGCCGACATGCCGAGCGTCGCGTAGCGGACGAGTCCGCCCGCCGCGTCAACGAAGCGGAGCACTTCGATCCGGTCGGCGCCGAGGAAGGTGACGGCGGCCCGTGCGTCCGGTGCGCCGAGCGCCGCGCGCAGGTGGGACTCGACGAGCGGGAGAATTTCTGCCACCCGGCGAGCATAGATCGCGTAAGGAAGGGGCATCACGCAAGATTGGGCCGGTGCCAGCTGTTAAGCTGGGGCGCCGGTCGGGGCAGCAGGCAGAAGCCTTGCTCTCCAGCCCCGACACGCCCACGGCATCCCCCGCAGGGGGACCGACCATCCCCTACGGGGGACCGACCGGAGGAGGTGGGGCTGCGGTGGATCGAAGTCACCCGGCCAGTACCAACCGCTCTCCGTACGGCTTCACAGCGTTGTGAGCTGAGCCTCGTCCCTTTGACCGGGCACCGCGCAGGTCCGCGTATCGCGGTCCGTTCCGGCCTCGTCCCGGCCAATCGCTCCCTGGCTTTCCGTCCGGCGGATGAGCACACGTCATCCCAGCTTGTGTTTTTCACCTGTCGGTAGCGCACACCGTCCTCGCGACCCCCGGTGCCGCCCGCTTTGCGGACGTAGGAGTTCCGTCGGAGCCACGTCCTCATTCCCGGCTGCGCCACGCCTCGCCTGACGGTCTCTGTCGTGAAGGAGCCTGCCATGTCGATGATCCGTGACCTGCGTGCGGCCGTCCGCCCGTCGTTCCGCAAGAACGCCCGCGGCTACCGCCCGTACGAATCCGCGTACGACGCGGCCCGCGACACCTCCGTCTCCACCGCCGTGGTGGACTGCGGCGTCTACCGCGACGGCCGCCGCGTGCCCTTTGAGACCTGCCGCACCCCGCACGAGGCGATGCTCCAGGTGCGCGCCGACGGCGGCTTCGCCTGGATCGGCCTCTACGAGCCCACGGAGGAGGAGTTCGCCGGGATCGCCGCCGAGTTCGGCCTCCACCCGCTGGCCGTCGAGGACGCCGTCCACGCCCACCAGCGGCCCAAACTGGAGCCGTACGACGACACCCTCTTCACCGTCTTCAAGACCATCCACTACGTCGACCACGACAGGCTGACCGAGAACAGCGAGGTCGTGGAGACCGGCGAGGTGATGTGCTTCACCGGCCGGGACTTCGTCATCACGGTCCGGCACGGCGCGAAGGGCTCGCTGCGCAACCTCAGGCACCGCCTGGAGGACGACCCCGAGCACCTGGCGCACGGACCCTCCGCCGTGCTGCACGCCATCGCCGACCATGTCGTCGACGGCTACCTGGCGGTCGCCGACTCGGTGCAGGACGACATCGACGAGGTCGAGATCGACGTCTTCTCCGAGCCCGCGAAGGGCCAGAAGGGCGGCCAGGACGCCCAGCGCATCTACCAGCTCAAGCGCGAGGTGCTGGAGTTCAAGCGCGCGGTCGCGCCGCTGCTGCGCCCGATGCAGATGCTGAGCGAGCGGCCGATGCGGCTGGTCGAGCCGGCGATCCAGAAGTACTTCCGCGACGTGGCGGACCACCTGGTCCGCGTGCACGAACAGGTCGTCGGCTTCGACGAACTGCTCAACTCCATCCTCCAGGCCAACCTCGCGCAGGCGACCGTCGCGCAGAACGAGGACATGCGCAAGATCACCTCCTGGGCGGCGATCATCGCCGTGCCGACGGCGGTCTGCGGCGTCTACGGCATGAACTTCCAGTACATGCCCGAGCTGCACTGGAAGTACGGCTATCCGCTGGTCCTCGGCGCGATCGCGGCGATCTGCCTGGCCATCCACCGGACGCTGAAGAAGAACGGCTGGCTGTAGGGGGCGCCCGCGCGCCGCGTAGGCTGCCGCCATGACGGAGTACGCACAGTCCCCCGCGCTCCGCGCCCTGGTCGAGGAGGCCACCAGGAAGTCGGGCCTCGTCTGGGTGCGGGGCACCGGGAGGGCCCGCCCGCTGTGGCACGTGTGGCTGGACGGCGCCGCCTGGGTGGTCGGCGGCGGGCCGGGTGAGCAGCCGCTGCCCGAGGGGCTCGCGGCGGGGGCGCGGGCCGAGGTGACCGTGCCGAGCAAGGACAAGCGCGGCCGGCTGGTGTCCTGGACCGCGCGCGTCGCGGAGTGCCCGCCGGGCTCCGCCGAGTGGGAGAGCGCGGTCGGCGAGCTCAAGGGCAAGCGGCTGAACGCGCCGGACGCGGAGGCCGTGCCGGAGCGCTGGGCGCGCGAGTGCCGCGTCCTGCGCCTGACGCCGTGCGCCGCCACCACGGACCTGCCGGACGCGTCGGCGGCCTCACGCCCCGCGCCGAGCCCGGCGACGACCAGGGGCCCCCTGCCCCCGGCGCTCGGGCTGCGCCGCCGCAGGGGCTGACGCCCGGGGCGCGTTCCGCGCCGTCAGGTGCGGGGAATCGCGCTGCCGTAGTCGACCGTCTCGTCCTCGGCCGGGGCCTTCAGCGGGAAGTCCTTGCCCCAGTCGGCGAGCGTCAACGTGCCCGCGCCGCCCGCCCGTTCGAGGCGCACGGGGTAGGGGGCGCCGTGCAGGGAGACGTCGAGACGGCCGCCCTCGGCGTCCTCGCCGCCGGTGATCTCGATGGTCTCCACGCCGTGCACGGTCGGCCGCTCGCCCTTCACGGGCTCGCCGTCGAGCGTGATCAGGCCGTCGAGCAGCGCGCCGAGGTCGGTGAAGCCCCGCAGCTGCTTGTACACGGGGTCGCCCGAGGGGACCTTGACGTACTTGCCGCCGAGCTTGCCCGCGACATCCGCGCCCGACCCGGCAGAGCCGGCCGCACCGGCAGAACCCGCGGAACCGGCCGCGCCGGCGGAACCGGCCGAGGCTCCGGGGCTCGGGCTGGCGCCCGCCGCCTGGCCCCAGAAGTCCTCCGAGCCCTTCAGGAACAGCGCGTCACCCACCCGCAGCAGCGCGAACGTGGTGGAGCGTGCCGTGACGGACCCCTCGCCGCCGTCCTTCTTGAGGCGCATGTCGAGCCGGTAGGTCTGCCCCTGGGTGACGAGCGCGCCGGTGACCCGTACCGCCGTGGCGGCGCCCACCGCGGCGCGCGCCTTCTGCTCGATCGCGCCCGCTTCGAGTCTGCCCACGCCGTTGGTCCCCTCATCGGGGTCCGCGCAGCCGGACAGCGCCACCGCGAGGCCGGCGCAGAGCGCGACGGCGGCGGGGGCACGGCCGGAGCGGAGCCGGGAGGAGGGCCGGGAAGGGGGCAGGGACACGCGAAACCTCTCGTTCGGGACGGGCGCGGACCGGTGGCTGCGCGGGTCGCGGGCGGGCCGAGGGGGGTCGGCGCACACGACCGGGGCCGCGGCAGACCGCAGCGTACCCGCGTCCGCCGCAGCACGCGGGCCGCCGTGGGGCTAGCCTGATCACGTCCGAAGCGATGTGATCGAGGAGGCGCGCGACATGGCGGGAGGCGCCCCGGTGATCTTCGTGTCCCACCTGTCGGGCGTGCCCGTGTTCGACCCCCAGGGTGACCCGGTGGGGCGGCTGCGCGACCTGGTCGCCATGCTCAGGGTCGGCAGCAGGCCGCCCCGCCTGGTGGGGCTGGTCGTCGAGGTGGCGAGCAGGCGCCGGATCTTCCTGCCGATGACGCGGGTCACCGACATCGCCTCGGGACAGATCATCACGACGGGCGTGCTGAACGTGCGCAGGTTCGAGCAGCGGGCCACGGAGCGTCTGGTCTTCGGCGAGTTGCTCGACCGGCGGGTGCGGCTGGTGGAGGACGGCTCGGAGGTGACCGTCCTCGACGTGGCGGTGCAGCAGCTGCCCGCGCGCCGCGAGTTCGAGGTGGCGAAGGTCTTCGTGCGGCGGGGCGGACGCTCCGGGGCGCTGCGGCGCCGCAAGGACGCCTTCACGGTCGACTGGTCGGACGTGACGGGCTTCTCGCTGGAGGAGGAGGGGCAGGGCGCGGAGAACCTCGTCGCGACGTTCGAGACCCTGCGCCCGGTCGAACTCGCCAACGTCATGCACAACCTGACGGCGAAACGCCGCGCCGAGGTCGCCGCCGCGCTCGACGACGACCGGCTCGCGGACGTGCTGGAGGAGCTGCCGGACGACGACCAGGTGGAGATCCTCGGGAAGCTGGAGGACGAGCGGGCCGCGGACGTGCTGGAGGCGATGGACCCGGACGACGCGGCCGACCTGCTCTCCGAACTGCCCGAGGACGACAAGGAGCGGCTGCTGGAACTGATGCAGCCGCACGACGCCGCGGACGTGCGCCGGCTCATGTCGTACGAGGAGCGCACCGCGGGCGGTCTGATGACGACGGAGCCGATCGTGCTGCGGCCCGACGCGACGGTCGCGGACGCGCTCGCCCGGGTGCGGGTGCGCGACCTGTCGCCCGCGCTGGCCGCGCAGGTCTACGTGTGCCGGCCGCCCGAGGACACCCCCACGGGCAAGTACCTGGGCACGGTGCACTTCCAGCGGCTGCTGCGCGAGCCGCCGTTCACGATGGTCGGCGCGGTGGTCGACAGCGATCTGCCGCCGCTGTCGCCCGGCACCCCGCTGCCCGCGGTCACCAGCCACCTCGCCGCGTACAACATGGTGTCGGCCGCGGTGGTGGACGCGAGCGGGGCGCTGCTCGGGGCGGTGACCGTGGACGACGTGCTGGACCATCTGCTGCCCGACGACTGGCGGGAGACCGGCTTCCACGGCATGGAGGAGGCACCGGCCCGTGACGAGTGACCAGCGCCGCGACGGCTCGGGCGCGGGACCGCGCCCGCACGGGGCGACGGCGGTGCGCCGCGACGGCGGCGGGGACGGCCGCGGACGGCGGCGCGCCGGCCCCCGCGCGGGGTGCCGCCTCGACGACGGCAGGCGCTCGCGCGAGCGCCTCGACCAGCCGCGCGAGCAGCGGCGCAGGCTGGTGCCCGAGTGGGACCCCGAGGCGTTCGGGCGGCTGTCGGAACGGGTGGCGCGGTTCCTCGGCACGGGCCGGTTCATCGTCTGGATGACGATGATCATCATCATCTGGGTGGTGTGGAACGTCGCGGCGCCGAAGGGCCTGCGGTTCGACGAGTACCCGTTCATCTTCCTGACGCTGGCGCTGTCGCTCCAGGCGTCGTACGCGGCGCCGCTGATCCTGCTGGCGCAGAACAGGCAGGACGACCGCGACCGGGTCACCCGGGAGCGTGAGCGCAAGCAGAACGAGCGGTCCATCGCGGACACGGAGTACCTGACGCGGGAGATCGCGGCCCTGCGGATGGGGCTCGGCGAGGTCGCCACGCGCGACTGGATCAGGTCGGAGCTGGAGGACCTGGTGCGGGACCTCGACGAGCGCCGCGACGGCCACCGCGGGGGCGACGAGCGCGGCGGCCAGGCCGGGGCCGCGCAGGACGGCGCGGGGCGCGACGGCTGAGGCCCCGCACGCGGTCCCGCGGGCCCGGCGTGACACCCGTCTCGCGGGGGCTCCGCGCTTTCCGGGCGGGCCGCGCGGCGCCGTACCATCTGGGTTATGGCTACCGACACGTACGGAACCACCGTCCCCGCGGAAGACGCGGTGCGCGAGGCGCTCTCGACGGTGAACGACCCCGAGATCCACCGGCCGATCACGGAGCTCGGCATGGTCAAATCGGTGGAGATCGCGGACGACGGCGCGGTGGCCGTGACGGTGTACCTGACGGTCTCGGGCTGTCCGCTGCGCGACACCATCACCCGCAATGTCACCGAGGCGGTCTCGCGGGTCGCCGGCGTGACGTCCGTGTCCGTGGCGCTCGACGTGATGAGCGACGAGCAGCGGCGCGAGCTCGCGTCGTCGCTGCGCGGCGGCCAGACCGAGCGGGAGGTGCCGTTCGCCCAGCCGGGCTCGCTGACCCGGGTGTACGCGGTGGCCTCGGGCAAGGGCGGCGTCGGCAAGTCGTCGGTGACGGTGAACCTGGCGGCGGCGATGGCGGCCGACGGCCTCAAGGTCGGTGTCGTCGATGCGGACATCTACGGGCACAGCGTGCCGCGGATGCTCGGCGCCGACGGGCGCCCCACCCAGGTCGAGAACATGATCATGCCGCCGTCCGCGAACGGCGTGAAGGTCATCTCGATCGGGATGTTCACCCCGGGCAACGCGCCGGTGGTGTGGCGCGGCCCGATGCTGCACCGGGCGCTCCAGCAGTTCCTCGCCGACGTGTACTGGGGCGACCTGGACGTGCTGCTGCTCGACCTGCCGCCCGGCACGGGTGACATCGCGATCTCCGTGGCGCAGCTCGTGCCGAACGCGGAGATCCTCGTGGTGACGACGCCTCAGCAGGCCGCGGCCGAGGTCGCGGAGCGGGCGGGCTCCATCGCGGTGCAGACCCACCAGAAGATCGTGGGCGTCGTGGAGAACATGGCGGGCCTGCCGTGCCCGCACTGCGGCGAGATGCTCGACGTGTTCGGCACGGGCGGCGGCAAGCTCGTCGCCGAGGGCCTGACCCGCACGACGGGCGCCGAGGTGCCGGTGCTCGGTGCGATCCCGATCGACGTGCGGCTGCGGGAGGGCGGCGACGAGGGCCGTCCTGTGGTCCTGACCGACCCGGACTCGCCCGCGGGGGCCGCGCTGCGCGGTGTCGCGGAGCGCCTCGGCGAGCGCAAGCGCGGCCTCTCCGGGCTGTCACTCGGGATCACCCCGCGCAACAAGTTCTGACGCGCCGCCCGGGGCGGCCCGGCGCTCCGGGCCGCCCCGCGCCGGCGACCGGGTCGCCGGCGCGGGAGCGCGGAGGTCAGCCCTCGTACGCCCTGAGGTCCTCGATCCGGGCGAAGCCGAGGCCGTACGCGCTCATCCCCCGCCCGTACGCCCCCAGGTGGACGCCTTCCGCGGAGCCCGCGAGCACCCAGCCGTACACGGACTCGCGGTAGCGGAAGGGGGTGGGGACGCCGTCCACGGGCAGGGAGAGCGTCGACCACTCGGGGCTCTCCAGGTCGTCCGCGAGGTCGAACGCGGTCTCCGTCTGCTGGTTCAGCCAGTCGTCGCGCAGGGTGTGGTCGAGCTGTCCCGGCCAGGTGCAGGACAGCAGCCCGGAACCGGCGAGCCACGCCGCCGAGGACGCCGTGGTGGCGTCGAGCCTGCCCGTGCCGTCACCGCTGGTCCGCGCGGGGTTCGCGGCGACCGTGATGACCACGACGAAGCGCTGCTTGTCCTCGCCGTCCTCCGCGCCCTCGGGCGCCACCGCCGCCTCCGGCCTGATCTGCGGCTCCGAGCCGTGGCGTACGGCGCCGTGCTGCACCGTGCCGTCGGCCGCCGCGACCGCCTGCATCAGGCTGCGCGGCCCGGTGTACGCGGCGTCGAGCCCGTACCAGGGGAAGGTGGCCCGCAGAAAGCCGTCGACGGGTCTCGACGGTTCGAGCGGGCTCTGTTTGCCGGGCTTCTCGGCCCGGTCGGACACCTCGTCGGTCGCCGCCTGACTGGTCGTCTCCATCGGTCCGGCCGCCTCCTCGATCTGCACGGGGTCCGGGGACTCACACCTGCCGGACAGATGGAGGATAGCCATCCCGCCGCCGGGGGGCGGGACAGGCGGTGCTCAGGTGGCGTCCGCGTCGAACGGCGGGTGGCCGTCGCCCTTCGACTCGGGGCGCTTTTTGAGCAGGTCGGGGGTGGTGGAGGCGGCGCCTGAGCCGTTCGCGGAGGCGAGCGGCGTCGCGGCGGCCGTGTCGCGGCCGTGGACGGTGTCCGCGACCTCGGCCATCTCCTTCTTGAGGTCGGTCACCTCGCCGAAGTCCTTCTTCAGGTCGGCGACGTCAGCGATCTCCTTGCGCAGGTCGAGGCTGCCGCGGATCTCCTTGAAGTCGTCGTTCTCCAGGAGCTGCTTGCGGACGAACGTCTTCGGGTTGAGGTCCTCGAAGTCGAAGTCCTTGAACTCGGGCCCCAGCTCGTTCCTGATGTCCTGCTTCGCGTTGTCGGAGAACTCACGGACCTTGCGGATGAACCGGGCGGTGTCCTGGATGACCTTCGGCAGCTTCTCGGGACCGAAGACGATCACGGCGAGGACCACGAGGGCGAGGATCTCCAGGGGACCGATGTCGTTGAACACCTAGCAGCTCCTTGTGCTCTCCGTGCCGGTGGGACGGTCTGAGGTCCGTCCTGGTCCGCGGTCGGGTCAAGGTCCGGGCCGTTACACGGTACCCGCACCCCTGTCGCCGCGGTACCTCCCCCGGCCCTTCACGTCCCTCCGGCGGAGCCGAGCGTCAGCGCGGCCGTACGCTCGGTGCCGCCCCGGCGAACGGTGAGCGTCAGGCGGTCGCCCGGCCGGTGCGCGCGGATCCGCACGATCAGTTCCTCGCCGCTGTGCACCGGATCGCCGTCCACCGCGGTGATGACGTCGCCCGCCCTGATCCCGGACCTGGCGGCCGGGCCGCCCGCGGTCACGGCGGGCCCGCCGTCCGCCGCCTTCGCCGCGACCCTGGCGCCGTCGCCGGTGTAGCCGGTGTCGAGCGTGACGCCTATCACCGGGTGGGTGGCCCTGCCGGTGCCGATGAGTTCCTCCGCGACCCGTTTGGCCTGGTTGACCGGGATGGCGAAGCCGAGGCCGATGGATCCTGCCTGCCCGCCTTCGCCGGTGCTTCCGCTGCCGGCCGCGCGGATCGCGCTGTTGATGCCGATGACGCGGGCGTGCGCGTCCACGAGCGGCCCGCCGGAGTTGCCGGGGTTGATCGGGGCGTCGGTCTGGAGCGCGTCCACATAGCTGACGTCGCTTCCCGTGCCGTCCTCGCCGCCCGCCGTGATGGGCCGGTCCTTGGCGCTGATGATGCCGGAGGTGACGGTGTTCGACAGGTCGAAGGGCGCCCCGATCGCCACCACCGGGTCGCCCACGCGGACGTTGTCGGAGTTGCCGAGCGGCAGCGGCGCGAGCCCGGTGACGCCCGTCACCCGCACGACGGCGAGGTCGTATCCCCCGTCCTTGCCGACGACCTTCGCCTCGGCGGTCCGCCCGCTGCTGAACGTGACCGATATCTCGCCGCCGCTGCCCGCGAGGGCGACGACGTGGTTGTTCGTCAGGATGTGGCCCTGGCGGTCGAGGACGAACCCGGTACCGGTGCCCGCCTCGTCGGCGCCGCGCACATGGAGGGTGACGACGCCCGGCAGGGTGCTCGCCGCTATGCCCGCGACGCTGTCGGGCGCGCGGCCCGCGTCGTTCTTCGCCTCCTGCGGCAGCGTGGTGGGCCCGAGCGCCGCGCGCTGTTCGAGATACGCGCCGACGCCTCCCCCGACCACGCCGGTGACCAGCGCGAACACCAGGGCGGCCGCGAGACCGCGGCGACGGCGCGGTCGCTCGGGGTACGCGGGGTACCCGTCGTCGCCGTCCGCCGCGTACGGTTCCTCGCCCGGCGCGCCCCAGGGGTCGAGCCGCTGCCAGGTCGCGCCGCCCGGCGCCACGGCCGACCACGGGTCGGCCGCGGGCCGCACGCCGGGCGCCGGATAGGGGGCGAAGCGCGGGCCGGGAGCCGCCGTCCCGTGCGGCGGCACGCCCGCGAACGGGCCGTGCCCGGCCGGGGCGTCCTGCCACGCCCCCGCGGGCGCGGCGGGGTGGCGGACCGGGGGCGCGGGCGCCCAGGGCCCGGGATCGCCGTAGGGCGGTGTGCTGTACGGATCCGGGTCGTGCAGCGGGGCCCCCACAGGGGCGCCGGGTATCGCGGGGTCGGGGACGGGTATCGCGTCCGCCGCGGGCCCCGGCGCGGGGCGGGACGGTCTACGGGCACCGGGCGGGGCGGGGCGCGGGGTGGCGGGACGGCTCCACCACGACACTCCGGGCCTGGTGGTCTTCCCGTCGTCCCCGCCGTCCATGCACTCTCCCGCATCCCCGTACGCGCCGGCGGGCGCCCCCTGCGGGCGCCCAGGCTGAGGATTCAACCAGGTCCCGGGGCGCGCGCGGTCAGCGCGTCCCGGACAACGGGCCTGGGCCCGCGAGGAGTTCCGGACGCGCCGCGGCGCCGCGCGCCGGGTCCGTGGCGGGCAGGCTGGGGGCGGCAGGGCCGCTGTTGACCGCGGAGGCGGGGAAGGCGGGCGCGCCGAACCCGGCGGCCGGGAAGGGCGAGGAGGCGGACGACGGCGCCGTGAACGCCCAGAGCGTCAGCGCGGACGGCTCGTGCGCCACCAGGGCCGAGAAGCCGGAGCGCGCCGGCCCCCCGGAGAGCCCAGCCCCGGAGAGCGCGGAGAGCGCGGGCCGCGCCGACGGATCCGGGAGGTTGCGCGCCTGGAGCGTGCCCGGCGCGGCCACGGTCCTCGCGGGCGCCCCCGACTGCGGCAGCAGGCCGCCGCCGGATGTGCCGTTCCTCCGGCCGGTCTCCGCGGTCGCGGAGGTGCCCACCGCGCGCAGCGGTACGACGTTGTTCCTCGCGGGGGCGGACACGGACGAGCCGAGGGGCAGTGTGCCGCCGAGCGCCACGGCGGCCAGCGAGACCGCGCCGGCCGCGGCGAACGCGAAGCGCCTGCCGCGGCGCGCCGAGCGCTCCTGCTGCCCCGCCCGGTGGACGGGGAACACCGAGGCGCCGTGCGCCCCGGCGAACGCGAAGGCGTCCATCGTGTCGGCCAGCGGGCCGCGCGGGTCCTGCGCGTCGAACACTCCGTGCCCGAACGGCTCGTGGCCCGGCGCGCCCGGTCCGCCGTCGCCGTCCGGCGGCTGCGGCCGGCCCGCGGGCAGGCTCTGCAGCCGGGCGAGGAACCCCGCGGACGGCGGCGGCGGCGCCACCTCGGCGAAGACGTTCTTCAGCCGACGCTGACAGTCCGCCTCGGCCTTGCAGCGGGCGCACGTCGCGAGGTGCGCGAGGACGCGCTCGCGCTCGTCGTGGTCCAGCTCACCGTCCACCAGGGCGGCGAGCCGGTCCCCCAGATGGTGTTCCGCGGGGGTCTGGCTCGCACTCACGCCGTCCCACCCTCCCCGGCCACACTGACACCGGCGACGCCCACGAACGGGCGCTGCTCGGCACGTGCCTCGGGGGAACGGTGCTTGAGGGCCTTGCGCAGGTGGGAGCGGCCGCGGTGGATCCTGCTGCGGACCGTGCCGAGCTTCACGCCGAGCGTGGCGGCGATCTCCTCGTACGAAAGGCCCTCGATGTCGCAGAGCACGACGGCGGCGCGGAACTCCGGCGCGAGCGTGTCGAGCGCCTGCTGCACGTCCGCGTCGAAGTGGGTGTCGTGGAACGCCTGCTGCGGGGAGGGCTCGCGGCTCGCGAGGCGCTCGGCCGCGTCGTCGCCGAGGGCGTCGAAGCGGATGCGCTGCTTGCGGCGGACCATGTCGAGGAAGAGGTTGGTGGTGATGCGGTGCAGCCAGCCCTCGAAGGTGCCTGGCGTGTACGTCGACAGCGAGCGGAAGACGCGGACGAAGACCTCCTGGGTCAGGTCCTCCGCGTCGTGCTGGTTGCCCGTGAGGCGGTAGGCCAGGCGGTAGACGCGTCCGCTGTGCGTGCTGACGATCTCCTCCCAGGTGGGAGGCGTCCACGCCGGCGACTCCGCATCCGATGCGAAGGTCGCGGTGACCGCGGAGTCGGTGGAGCGGGAACGGTCAGCAGTGTCGGTCACGGATTTCGGCTCACCTGCCGGCCCGAGGAAGCGCCGGAGCGCTCCCCGAAGGTCCGCAGTCGCGGCCGCACCTCCCCTGTCAGCTCTGGTGGTCTCCAGTAGAGCCCCTACCATAGCCACCTCGCCCGTTAGCTCCGGATAAGAATCTTTACGCGAATTTGGGAGCGGCCCCGATCGGGGCCCTCCGACGTCACGCGCGGCGGCCGTTCCCTCGTCACGCGCGGCGGCCGTTCCCTCCGCTTCGCGCTTACTCCCCCTTAACGTCCGGTCCCATCAGCGGGTTCCCGGGCCCAGCGGCTACAGTCACGGTTGCGCCGACACCGGGGGACAAGGAGAGGGTCATTACCGCCAACCGGCAGACGAGCTGGGCGTTCGCCGACGCCTTTGTCGCCGAGGACGAGGCACTTCGCTGGGCCCGCGAGCGGGCCAGGGAGAGTGGACTCCGCCCGGTGTCACCAGGCACCGGCGCAGCGCTGTGCCTGCTCGCCGCCACGGTGGACGCGAAGGCCGTCGCCGAGATCGGCACCGGCACCGGTGTCTCCGGCATCCACCTGCTGCGGGGCATGCGCCCCGACGGTGTGCTGACCACCGTGGACGCCGATCCCGAGTGCCAGCAGTTCGCCCGGCAGGCGTTCAGGGCCGCGGGCTTCACCGGCAACCGGGCCCGCTTCATCCCCGGGCACGCGCTCGACGTGCTGCCGCGCCTCGCGGACGGCGGCTACGACATCGTGTTCTGCGACGGCGACCGGCTGGAGAGCCTCGACTACCTGGACGAATCGTTGCGTCTGCTGCGTCCCGGCGGGCTCGTGTGCTTCGAGGGGGCCTTCGCGGGCGGCCGTACGGTCGACTCGGGCGTGCAGCCCACCGAGGTGCTCAGACTGCGGGAGCTGCTGCGGGCCGTGCGGGAGAGCGACGGGCTGGTCTCCTCGCTGCTCCCGGTGGGCGACGGGCTGCTGTGCGCGGTGCGCAGGGGGCCCTCGTCGGCCGCGTGAGGGGAGCCCGCGGCCTCGTGCGGGCGGGGGGGGAACGCGTGTGCACGGGTGCGGGGGAAGCGCGCGTGGACGCGGGTGAGGGAAGCGCGCGTGGGTGCGGGCGGGGGAAGGCAAGTGGGCGGGCGGGGGAAGCAGGCGGGTGCGAGCGTGGGGAAGCAGGTGGGTGCGAGCGGGGGAAAACAGCTGGGCGGGCGGGGAAAAACAGCTGGGCGGGCGGGGGAAAACAGCACACTGCCCCGGCACGGATGGTGGTCGTCCGTACCGGGGCAGCGACGGTGACTTCGGGTCGTTCGGAGGCCTGAGGGCGATCAGCGGGTGAAGGACCCGAACGGCCTCCTGGGCCTTCCTGGGGTCTCCCCGGGGAACCTCCCGCCGACCGCCCTCGGGCAAGGGCCTCCGGACAAGGGGGCGTCGAGCCTCCCGCTCAGCCGACGACCTTCTTCAGTGCGTCGCCGAGGGCGTCCGCCTCGTCCGGCGTGAGCTCGACCACGAGCCGACCGCCGCCTTCGAGCGGAACACGCATGACGATGCCCCGCCCCTCCTTGGTCACCTCGAGCGGGCCGTCACCCGTCCGCGGCTTCATGGCCGCCATGCTCGTTCCCCTTCCTGAAACCAGCTCGTCGCAGCCGGCGGCCCCATGGCAGGCGCTGTGTCACCGGCATCGAACACATTGCTTCCTGCGCATTATCCCGCATCCCACGACCCGATGACCAACATCGGACGGCATCGCTTGCGCAACGCGCTCACACAAACCCGTCCATTTCGGCGTTCCGCCTGCGATACTGCGCCGCCCTCGCCCGCCCCGGCGCCCCGGGCGTCCGTCATGCTGGTGCGCGCACCTGTGAAGACGAGCCCGAAGGGACCCCGATCATGGCGGACACCGTGCTGTACGAGGTGGGCGACGCCCTCGCGACAATCACTCTCAACCGGCCCGAGGCGATGAACGCGCTCGACGTCGCGACCAAGGTGGCGCTGCGCGAGGCCCTGCGGGAAGCTGCGGACGACACCGCCGTGCGGGCCGTCCTGCTGACCGCGGCGGGCGACCGCGCCTTCTGCGTGGGCCAGGACCTCAAGGAGCACACCGCGCTGCTGGCCGAGAACCGGGCCAAGGGGACCACCGGCACCATGAGCACGGTGCGCGAGCACTACAACCCGATCGCGCACACCCTCACGACCATGCGCAAGCCCGTGGTGGCCGGCGTGAACGGGGTGGCGGCCGGCGCGGGCATGGGCTTCGCGCTCGCCGCCGACTACCGGGTGGTGGCGGACACCGCCAGCTTCAACACGTCCTTCGCCGGGGTCGCGCTCAGCGCCGACTCGGGCCTCTCCTGGACGCTGCCGCGCGTCATCGGCCGGGGCCGCGCGGCCGACCTGCTGCTGTTCCCGCGCACGGTGAAGGCCGACGAGGCGTACGAGCTCGGCATGGTGCACCGGGTCGTGCCCGCGGCCGACCTGGCGAGGGAGGCGCTGGCCGTGGCGCGGACGCTGGCCGCGGGCCCGACCGTGGCGTACGCCGGGATCAAGGAGGCGCTCGCCTTCGGCAGCGACCGCTCGCTCGACGAGGCGCTGAGCAAGGAGGACGAGCTCCAGACGCGGGCGGGCTCGTCCGAGGACCATGCCATCGCGGTGGACGCCTTCCTGGCGAAGCGGAGGCCGGAGTACCTGGGCCGCTGAGGCGCCCGCGGCCGCCGGGCGCGCGGGCTCAGGCCCGCACGCCCGCGCCGGCGAAGGCGCACCCCGCCAGGTGGTCGTTGACCAGGCCGCACGCCTGCATCAGCGCATAGGCGGTGGTGGGTCCCACGAAGCGGATGCCGCGCCTCTTGAGCTCCTTCGACAGGGCCTTCGACTCGTCGGTGACGGCCGGGACGTCGGCCGTGGTGCGCGGCAGCGGGCGGGTCGCGGGGTCGGGCGCGTACGACCAGACGAGGTCGGTCAGCTCGCCCGGCGCCCAGCCGGCGAGGGACCGTGCGTTGGCCAGGGTGGCGTCGACCTTGGCGCGGTTGCGGATGATGCCGGGGTCGGCGAGCAGCCGCTCCCTGTCCTTCCCGGTGAAGCGCGCGACCTCGGCGATCCGGAAGCCGGCGAAGGCGGCGCGGAAGGTCTCGCGCCTGCGCAGGATGGTGATCCAGGAGAGCCCGGACTGGAACGCCTCAAGGCTGAGCCGCTCGAACAGCGCGTCGTCGCCGCGCACCGGGCGGCCCCACTCGGTGTCGTGGTACGCGACGTAGTCCTCGGTGGACACGCCCCAGGGGCAGCGCGGCAGCCCGTCGGCTCCGGCGACCGTGCCGCCGCCGCTCACCTGTCGCCCTCCCCGTCCCCGCGGCCTTCCCCGCCGCCGGGCGCGCCCCCGCTCCCCCGGCCCGACGGCCCGGCCTGGCCCTGCGGCCGCGGCTGGGCGCCCGGCGCGGCGGCCCCC
>NZ_BAABEP010000031.1:41069-84444 GCF_039540215.1 Streptomyces tremellae | reverse complement strand
GACTCTGTTTCCCGTGTTTCCCGTCCGATTCCCCGCCGGAAGGTGGGGTCCTGCCGCGTCTTCCCGGCCCTTTCGCTCGGCCGTTCCGACGAGTGAGACTTTAGCGGATTCAGGGGCTCCGACGCTAATCGGGGCTTCCCGTTCTTTCGAACGGGATTCCTGCTTTCCCGCTCCACGGCAACACACATGTCGAACAGGACGGCAGCGTGCCGTCTTGCTCTGAGAGGTTCCTGCGGAGTGGCTGCCCGGGTCCGACCTGGGTCGGCGCTCACGTCGAACAGCCCGAAGTACGTTACGGATCGGGGTTTGTGCTGTCAACTCCGGGGTAGCGCGCGTAGTCCGGGGTCATGACCTCGTGTGTTCGTACCCCTCGCACCTGCCAGTGGTGGGGCGCCTGACGGCCGCCGGTACACGCACATCCCCACGGCCGCCGCCTCCTGCGGCCGTTTCTGTCTCTCCTCCCCCGAGACCCCCCGATACCCCGGGACGCCGGGGCTGGGACCGGCCGGTCGGGCAGGCGGCGGGCCCTCGTACGGAGGAACAGGAGACGGCGCATGACCACGATCTTCAGCGGGATCAAGCCCACAGGGGACCTGACGCTCGGCAACTACCTGGGGGGCGGTCTCGCGGTGGGTCCGCGTCGACCAGCACCGGGCGGACGCCTTCTTCTCCGTCGTGGACCTGCACGCCCTCACCGTCGAGCACGAGCCGGCCAGGGTCCGGGCAGTCAGTCGCAGGACCGCGACGCTGCTGCTGGCCGCGGGGCTCGACCCCCAGGTCTGCACGCTGTTCGTGCAGAGCCATGGGGACGAGCACACCCGGCTCTCGTACCTGCTGGAGTACGTGGCCACGGAGGGGGAGCTGCGGCGCATGATCCAGTACCGGGAGAAAAGCGCGCGGGCCAGGGAGTCCGGTGAGGGCGTGCGGTTCTCGCTGCTGTCGTATCCGGCGCTGATGGCGGCGGACATCCTGGCGTACCGGACCGACGAGGTGCCGGTCGGTGAGGACCAGCGGCAGCACGTGGAGCCGGCCCGCGGCCTGGCGGTGCGGTTCAACCAGCGGTACGGGCCGGTGTTCACGGTGCCGCGGGCCATCGCGCCCCGGGTGGCCGCGCGGGTCACGGACCTCCAGGACCCCACGGGCAAGATGGGCAAGTCGCACGCGGAGGCGGCGGGGACCATCCATCTGCTCGACGACCTCGACACCGTGCGGCGGAAGGTCATGCGGGCGGTGACCGGCAGCGGGCGCGACGTCGTGTACGACAGGGCCGCGCGTCCGGGGCCGGCGAACCTGCTGGACGTCCTGGCCGCGTGCCGCGCCGACCTGGCGGCGGGCGCGGGGTCCCGTGGCGGGGGCGACGGGAGCGATCCGGCCGCACTGGCCGCGTCGTACGACTCGTACGGGGCGCTCAAGCGGGACGTGGCGGATGCGGTGGTCGAGGTGGTGCGTCCGTTTCAGGAGCGGTACGCGCGGCTCGCGGCCGACCCGGGCGCGGTGGACGCGGTGTTGCGGGCGGGCGCCGGGCGGCCGCGCGCGGTGGCACGGCCGGTGGTGGACGCGGCGTACGCGGCGGTGGGGCTGCTGCCCGCGGCGTGAGGCCGTCGGGCCGGGGGCTCGCGGGGTGCGGCCCCCGGGCCGGGGGTACGGCTCCCGTGCCCCCGGCCCGCGCGGGTCAGCCGTTGCCCGTGGCGAGTGCGCGGCTGCGGTCCCTGGCCGCTTCGAGGGCGGCGATCAGGGCGGACCGCACGCCGTGGTCCTCCAGTTCGCGGATGGCGTTGATCGTGGTGCCCGCGGGCGAGGTGACGGCCTCGCGGAGCTTCACAGGGTGCTCGCCGCTGTCGCGGAGCATCACGGCGGCGCCGATCGCGGACTGCACGATCAGGTCGTGCGCCTGGGCGCGGGGGACGCCGAGGAGGATGCCGGCGTCCGTCATGGCCTCGACGAGGAAGTAGAAGTAGGCCGGTCCCGAGCCCGAAAGGGCGGTGGCGGCGTCCTGTTGGGACTCGGGGACGCGCAGGGTCTTGCCGACGCCGCCGAAGATCTCCTCGGCGTGGGCGAGGTGTTCGGCGACCGCGTGGCTGCCCGCGGAGATGACGGACATGCCCTCGTCCACCACGACGGGGGTGTTGGGCATGACGCGCACGACGGCGACGCCCGCCGCGAGGCGCTCCTCGATGAAGGCGGTGGTGATGCCGGCCGCGGCGCTGATCACCAGGCGGTCCGCGTCGGTGTGCGGGGCGAGTTCGTCGAGGAGCGTGCCCATGTCCTGCGGCTTGACGGCGAGGATGAGGGTGTCGGCGCGCTTGGCGGCCTCGGCGTTGGTGACGTGTTCGACGCCGTAGCGGTCGCGGAGTTCGGCTGCGCGTTCGGGGCGGCGGGTGGTGACGAGGAGGTGCTCGGGGCGCCAGCCCGCGCGCAGCATGCCGCTGAGCAGCGCTTCGCCGATCTTGCCCGTGCCGAGGACCGCGACGGTCCTGCTGGGGCGGGTCTGGTTCGTACCGGTCACTTCGGTCACCTCGCCGTGCGGTGGTGCGGGGGTCTCGTACGGGGTTTCGTACGGAATCGTGCTGGGCCATCCTGGCATCCGCGGCCACAGGGCCCGCGGCGGCGGACGCCGCCACCGAGCAGCTGCTCGCCCGGTCCTCCGCCGCCCCTCCCGCCGGCTGTGTCGTCCCCGTGGGCGCACGGCTCCCTCGCCCCGGGCGACTACCAGGAGGGGCCGCAGCGGTCTGGACCCGATGGCCGCGCTGTCGCCCGGGGTGCCTCTGGGGGAGCGGCTGCGGGCACGACTCATGGCCCGGTACGAGGAGTTGGCCGGCGGGACAGCGCTCCCGGCGGGGCTGCACTGCTCGTACCTGGTGCGTGACGCCCGGCTCGGCGAGGCTGGTGCCGACCACCTCACCCGGGCCCGCGGTGGGTCCCTTGTGCGGTCGGTCACCCCGGTGGCACGGCGGGCGGGCGCGACGGTGACGCCGCGCGAGCACCGCCTCGTCACCCAGCGGGAGGCGCTGGACGAACTGGGCCGCATGGGTGCGCCGTCCGCCGTCGCCGGAGATGTGCGGGCGCTGCGGTACGCCCCCGGCCCGGCGCCCGCCACGGAACCCTGGCGCGCGGAGCGCGGCGAGTCGGCGCGCCGCTTCGGGCGCGGCTGGATCGGGCGGGTGGTACGGGCCGAGGGGCCCTCAGGGGCGGGGCCGGGGGGCGGTGAGGGCGTAGGCGGGTTCCGGGGTGCGGGGGGTGGGGACGTGGCGGAGCTTGTCGGGGTTGAGGACGCCGTGGACGGTCCTGATGCGGCCCTCGCCCACGGTGAAGGAGTAGACGGCGAGGGGGCCCGTGGTGATGTCGTAGAGGAGGGCTCCTGGGGCGCCGTTGACGTCGCGGGGGACGAGGCGCATGCGGTCGGGCTCGTAGCCGCGCAGGACGCGGGTCATGAACGTGGCGACCTTCTCGCCGCCGATCACCGGGAGCCGCGCGGCGACGACCTTGCCGCCGCCGTCGGAGCGGAGGACCGCGTCGGGGTCGAGGACTTCGAGGAGGGCGTCGAAGTCGCCCGCCATGGCCGCGGTGAGGAAGGCGTCGACGGCCCTGCGGCTCTCGTCGCGGTCCACGGTGGTGCGGGGCGCCTCGTCGCGGACGCGGCGGCGGCCGCGGGAGGCGAGCTGCCGTACGGCGTCGGCGCTGCGGCCCACGGCCTCGGCGATCTCCGCGAAGGGCACGGAGAACACGTCGTGCAGGATGAACGCGGTGCGCTCGGCGGGGGTGAGGCGTTCGAGCACGAACAGCATGGCCGTGCCGACGGACTCGTCGAGGGCGGCGCGCTCCTCCGGGCCCGGCTCGGTGACGAGGGGCTCGGGGAGCCAGGTGCCGACGTACGCCTCGCGGCGGGCGCGGGCCGAGGTGAGCTGGTCGTAGCAGATCCGGCTGACGACGGTGGTGAGGTACGCGCGGGGCGTGTGCGCCTCGCCGTCCGGCAGGCGCTGCCAGCGCAGCCAGGCGTCCTGTACGGCGTCGTCGGCGTCGGCGACGGATCCGGTGATGCGGTAGGCGATGCTCCACAGGCGCTCGCGCTCCCGCTCGAATACCGCTGGCTCGGCCACTGCTCGGCTCCCGGGTCTTCCGTCGTCGGCACGCTGGTGTGTCCGACGCCACCAGCTTTTCGTTCTTCCGGCCGCGCGTCCAAGACCTCGGACGACTCGTGACCAGTGGTGGCCCTTATCACCCCAGGTCGGAACGGTCGCGACCGATTTTACTTGCATGCGCCGAATATTTCGCTCGTGGACTACCCTGGGGGAGGGAAGAGACAGACGAGGACGCGCGGCCACGCGCGCAGGACACGGAGGTCCCCATGACCGCGACCGACCCGGCGCTCACCGCTCTCGCCCAGGGCTGGTCCGCGCTGTCGCTGCTCCACGGCCAGATCGAGTCGCACATCGAGCGGCTTCTGCAGGCGGGGCACGGGCTGAGCGTGCGCGAGTACTCCCTGCTCAACACCCTCAGCAGGCAGCACGACGGCGACGGCGGCCATCTCCAGATGAAGCAGGTCGCGGATGCGGTGGTGCTGAGCCAGAGCGCCACGACGCGGCTGGTCAGCAGGTTGGAGGACCGGGGGCTGCTGTCGCGGTACCTGTGCCCCACGGACCGCAGGGGCATCTACACGGACGTCACGCCCGAGGGCCTCGCCCTGCTGGAGCGGGCCCGCCCGACCAATGACGCCGCACTGCGGGACGCGCTGGCGGAGGCCGCGCGCAATCCGGCGCTTGCGCCGCTGGTGCGGGCGATCGAGGAGGCGGGCGTCCCGCTGGCGTCCGCGCCGCCGTCCGCGGTGGCGCGGGGCGCCGCCTGCGCGCCGGCCGCCGAGGCCGTCTCCTGACGCTGCCCGCGGCGGTGGGCCGGGCTCACGCGGGGGGCCTGGTGACCACGACCAGGTCGACGACGTACTCCTCGCGGACGGCCCCTTCGGGGAAGATCCGCAGCAGTTCCGCGCGCTCGGCGGTGAGGAACGCGGCCGTCGCGCTCTCGCCGAGGACGCGGAAGATCGAGTGGGTGGAGACGTTGTCGAGGTGCGCGTCGAGCGTGACGGTCCTGCTCCAGGGGACCTGCCGGTGCTCGTAGGGCGTGCCCGCCGGGAGCAGCCGGCCGGCCGCGAGCGCGCCCCGGATGCCGTGCTCGCCGTGGCCGCCGTCGCCCGCGTGGGCGCGCAGCCGCTCGTCCTGCGCGGCGATCCACGGCACGGCCTGGTCGGCGGCGTTCCAGAACATCGCGAGCGCCCCGCCGGGCCGCAGCACCCGCATCGCCTCGGCGTAGGCGCGCGCCCGGTCCGTCCAGTGCCAGGACTGGGCGTACGTGATGACGTCGGCGGACGTGTCCGCGAGCGGCAGGGCGTCGCCGACGCCCCGGACGAGCGGCACGCCGGGCAGGCCGCGGTGCAGCTGTCCGGCCATGCCGGGGCCCGGCTCGACCGCGGTGACGCGGGCGCCGCGCGCGAGGAGCGCGCGGGTCGCGAGGCCCGTGCCCGCGCCGACGTCCACCACGTCGGCGCCCGCGAGGCCGCGGCCCGCCGCCTGCTCGACGGCGTCGAGGAGCGCGGGCGGGTAGCCGGGCCGCGAGGAGTCGTACAGCTCGGCGACGGCGTCGAAGGAGAGAGCGCGTACGGTCACGGCGTTCCTTTCGTACGGGGCGGGGCGCCCACCCCCGGGGCCGGCGGATGTGGGGCGGGGTTCGCCCGGGGGGCCCGCAGGTGCGGGCCGCTCAGCGTCGCCCGGGCTTGCGCTGCTTCGCGCGGCGGGCCGCCGTGCCGGGCTTGCCGCTGCGGGCGGCGCGGCGCTTCTCGTACGCGGCGACGGCGGCCTCGTACTCGCGGCGGCGCAGCCCCTCGCCCGGGGCCTCGGTGAGCGAGCGCACGAAGTAGGCGAGGAGCGAGCCGATGAAGCCGATCGCCTTGAGGCTGCGCAGGGACTCCTCACGGCCGGGGTCGGCGGGGCGGGCGGAGAAGCCGTCCCAGGTCCTGCGGAACGCGACGAAGCTGCACACCGCGAACATCACCACGACGAGCACGCCCACGAAGGGGCCGACGTCGGCGAGCGCGAGGCCGTCGTAGGCGAACCGCAGGACGGCGCAGGACGCCGCGGCCGCCAGCAGCGAGCCGGCGGCGACCGCGGCGCGGCGCAGGGCGTAGCCGCCGTCGTGGGCGAGCCAGCTGGTGCCGAAGAACCGCAGGGCCTCCGGCTCCGGGCCGCCGGGGACGCCCTGCGCGGGGCGGCCCGCGCCACCGGGCGCGCCCGTCCCGGGCCGCTGCCCTTCGGCCTGCCGCTCCCGGGTGTCCTGCCCCCGGGTTTCCTGCCCCTCGGGGCTCCGCTGTTCGCTCACGGGTCGATTATCCCCGGCCGGTCCCGGTGGCCGGGAGCGGCGGGGCCCCGTACTCCTTCCGCCCCTGGTGTGCGGGGCGGCGCGGGCGCCTGGCGCGCCCCGGTGCGCGCGCCGCCCCCGGACCGGCGGTGGTCCGGGGGCGGCGCGGGAGGACTTCAGGGGCGGGCCGGGCGGGCCGGTCAGCCCAGGCGGGACACGTCGCGGACGGCGCCGCGGTCCGCGCTCGTCGCCATCGCCGCGTAGGCGCGCAGCGCGGCCGACACCTTGCGGTCGCGGTCGCGCGGCGCGTACACACCGCCGAGCGCCTCCCGGCGTGCGGCCAACTCCTCGTCGCCGACAAGGAGTTCGATGGAGCGTGCCGGGATGTCGATGCGGATGCGGTCGCCGTCGCGCACCAGCGCGATCGCGCCGCCCGCGGCCGCCTCTGGCGAGACGTGCCCGATGGAAAGGCCCGACGTGCCGCCGGAGAAGCGGCCGTCGGTGATCAGCGCGCAGCTCTTGCCCAGGCCTCGGCCCTTCAGGTACGAGGTCGGGTAGAGCATCTCCTGCATGCCGGGGCCGCCCTTGGGGCCCTCGTAGCGGATGACGACGACGTCGCCCTCGGTGATCTCCTTGCGGAGGATCTTCTCGACGGCCTCCTCCTGCGACTCACAGACCACGGCGGGGCCCTCGAACGTCCAGATCGACTCGTCCACGCCCGCGGTCTTCACCACGCAGCCGTCGACGGCGATGTTGCCGCGCAGCACGCCGAGGCCGCCGTCCTTGCTGTACGCGTGCGCCACGTCGCGGATGCAGCCGCCTGCCGCGTCCACGTCGAGCGACTCCCACCGCTCGGACTGCGAGAAGGCGCTCGCCGAGCGGGCGCAGCCGGGCGCCGCGTGCCACAGCTCGACGGCCTCCTCTGAGGGCGAGCCGCCGCGCACGTCCCAGGTCTCCAGCCACTCCTTGACGCCGGGCGAGTGGACCGTGTGCACGTCCTCGTTGAGCAGGCCGCCGCGGTACAGCTCGCCGAGGATGGCGGGGATGCCGCCTGCCCGGTGCACGTCCTCCATGTAGTACGTGCCGCCGGGGGCGACGTTCGGCGCGACCTTCGCAAGGCAGGGCACGCGGCGCGAGACGGCGTCGATGTCGCCGAGGTCGTACTCGACGCCCGCCTCCTGCGCGGCGGCGAGCAGGTGCAGGATCGTGTTGGTGGAGCCGCCCATGGCGATGTCGAGCGCCATCGCGTTCTCGAACGCGGCGTGCGTGGCGACGCTGCGCGGCAGCACCGACGCGTCGTCCTGCTCGTAGTAGCGCTTGGCCAGCTCGACGACGGTGGCCCCGGCGCGCTCGTACAGGGCGCGGCGCGCGGTGTGGGTGGCGAGGACGGAGCCGTTGCCCGGCAGGGCGAGGCCGATCGCCTCGGTCAGGCAGTTCATCGAGTTGGCGGTGAACATGCCGGAACAGGAGCCGCACGTCGGGCAGGCGTTCTCCTCGATGCGGAGCATGTCGGCGTCGGACACCGACTCGTTCACCGCGTCCGACATGGCGTTGATCAGGTCGAGCTTGCGGACCGTGCCGTCGACCAGCGTCGCGCGGCCCGCCTCCATGGGGCCGCCGGAGACGAAGATCGTGGGGATGTTCAGCCGCATCGCGGCCATCAGCATGCCCGGCGTGATCTTGTCGCAGTTGGAGATGCACACGAGGGCGTCCGCACAGTGCGCCTCGACCATGTATTCGACGGAGTCCGCGATCAGGTCGCGCGAGGGCAGCGAGTAGAGCATGCCGCCGTGGCCCATCGCGATGCCGTCGTCGACCGCGATGGTGTTGAACTCGCGGGGCACGGCGCCCGCGGCCTTCACGGCGTCGGAGACGATCCGGCCCACCGGCGCCAGGTGTGTGTGCCCCGGCACGAACTCGGTGAACGAGTTGGCGATGGCCACGATCGGCTTGCCGATGTCCTCGCTCGCTACGCCCGACGCCCGCATAAGGGCGCGCGCGCCCGCCATGTTGCGGCCGTGGGTGACTGTGCGGGACCTCAGCTCGGGCATCGTCGCTCGCTCCTTCAGCAGATGCGTACAGCACGAATGGCTGTGTCGAGCCTACGCTCCGCCTCCAAGATCCGGACACGTTGTCCGGAATGCGGGACGCACGTTCGAGGACCGGACGCGAGCGGCCCGCCGGGGCCGTTCGGGACCGTGGCCCACCGGGTCCCTACGGGGCCGCGCCGGTCGACAGCCCGGCAGGTCCGTACGGGCTCCGCTCGCTCAGCGGCCGGTCAGGTGGTGCTGGAGGGCCGGCGCCACCCGGCGTACCAGCTCCTCCGTGTCCGCTCCGGCCAGCGGTTCCAGCCGCAGTACGTACCGCAGCAGCGCGATGCCGACCATCTGCGACGCCGCGAGTTCGGCGGCGAGGCGCGGGTCGGGTACGTCGAGGGCGTGCGCGATCGGTTCGAGCAGCCGGCCGAGCACGAAGGTGCGCAGCACGCCCGCGGCGGTCTCGTGCGTGAGCGCGGAGCGGACCACGGCGAGCAGCGGGGCCCGGCTGTCCTCGTCCTCCCACACGCCGATGAAGTAGCGGGCGAGGCGCTCCCCGATGGCGTCGCGGTCGCCGCCGAGGATGTCGCGCACGCCGGTCGCGGGCTCGAAGGAGACCTCGATGGCCGCGCCGAAGACCTGTTCCTTCGTGCCGAAGTAGTGGTGCACGAGGGCCGGGTCGACGCCCGCGGCCCTGGCGATGCCGCGTACGGACGTCCCGTCGTAGCCGTGGGCCGCGAACTCGGCGCGCGCCGCGTCGAGGATGCGCTCCCGCGCGCCGGGCCCCGCGTCGGCCGCGGCCCGCGCGGGGCGGCCCCGGCCGCGCCTGACGGAGGCCCCGGAGCCCGCGGGGATGCTCGGGGCCGCCGGGGCGCCCGGGTCCGAAGCGGTGCCGGGGTCCGAAGCGGTGCCGGGGTCCGTCACGCGGCGCCCCCGGCGCGACCGCCGCGACCTCGCCCCGGCCGGCGGACGCGGGCGACGCGGCCCGCGCGCGCGGGCGCCTCCGCCGGGTCACCCTCACGGGCGCCGGGCGCCGCCGCGGGGGCGGGCACGGTGCCGGGCTGCGCGAGGTGGTGCCTTGCGAAGGCCAGCGCCTCCGCGAGATCGGCCTCGCGCTCGGCCGCCGACATCGCACGGCGCGTGTTGACCTCGACCACCACATGGCCGTCGAAGCCGCTGCCGCGCAGGCCCCGCAGCAGCTCGGCGCAGGGCTGGTCGCCGCGGCCCGGCACCAGGTGCTCGTCCTTGGCGGAGCCCCTGCCGTCGGCGAGGTGGACGTGCCCGAGCCGCTCGCCCATGCGGCCGACCATCGCGAGGGTGTCCGTGCGGGCGGTGGCGGTGTGCGAGAGGTCGACGGTGAAGTGCCGGTAGTCGTCCTTGGTGACGTCCCAGTCGGGGGCGTACGCGAGCATCTCGCGGTCGCGGTAGCGCCACGGGTACATGTTCTCGACCGCGAACCTGACGTCCGTCTCCTCGGCCATCCGCCAGATTCCGGAGACGAAGTCGCGCGCGTACTGGCGCTGCCAGCGGAACGGCGGGTGCACGACGACGGTGGACGCGCCGAGCTTCTCGGCCGCGGCCCGCGCCCGCTGGAGCTTGGTCCACGGGTCGGAGGACCAGACCCGCTGGGTGATCAGGAGACACGGCGCGTGGACCGCGAGGATCGGCACCTCGTGGAAGTCCGAGAGCCCGCGCAGCGCGTCGATGTCCTGGCTCACGGGGTCCGTCCAGACCATGACCTCGACGCCGTCGTAGCCGAGGCGTCCCGCGATCTCGAAGGCGGTCGCGGTGGTCTCCGGGTAGACCGAGGCCGTGGACAGGGCGACCTTCGCGGTCGGAACGCGCATCGCTTGATCTGCCGCTGGATTAGCCACCCGGACAGGGTACGGGGCCGCCCGCGCTCCCCCGCCCGCCGTGCGGGGACGCGGCGGCGGGCCCCGGGGCGGGTCCCGGCGGCGGGTCCCGGCGGCGGGCGGCCGGGGGCGTGCGGGCCAGCCCGTCAGGTCGCGGGCATCCGGTCGAGGCGGCGCAGGATGACGCCCTCGCGCAGCGCCCACGGGCAGATCTCCAGCACGTCCACGTCGAACAGGTCCATCGCGGCCTCCGCGACCAGCGCGCCCGCGAGCAGCTGCGGGGCCCGGCCGAGGGAGACGCCCGGCAGTCCCGCGCGCTGCTCCGCGGTCATCGCGGCGAGCTTCGGCACCCACTCCTCCAGGGCGGCGCGGCTCAGCTGGCGCTGCACGTACACGCCCTCCGCCGAGCGCGCGGCCCCGCCGATGCGGGCGAGCTGGCGGAAGGTCTTGGACGTGGCGACCGTGTGGTCGGGCCTGCCGAGACGGCTGAACTCGCCGACCGTACGGGCGATCTCGGCGCGCACGTCGCGGCGCAGCACCCGCACGTCCAGGGCGTCGGGCGGGTCGCCCGGCAGCCGGCCCGCGGTGAGGCGGCCCGCGCCGAGCGGCAGCGAGACGGCCGCGTCGGGGGCCTCGTCCACGCCGTACGCGATCTCCAGGGAGCCGCCGCCGATGTCGAGGACGAGGAGGCGGCCCGCGGACCAGCCGAACCAGCGGCGGGCCGCGAGGAAGGTCAGCCGCGCCTCCTCGGCGCCCGTGAGGACCTGGAGGTCGGTGCCGGTCTCCGCGCGGACCCGGGCGAGCACGTGGTCGGCGTTGGTGGCCTCCCGCACGGCGGAGGTGGCGAAGGCGAGGACGTCCTCGCAGCCCTTCTCCTCGGCCGCCCGCACCGCGTCGGCGACGGTGGCGACGAGCCGGTCCACCCCCTCGGGGCCTATCGCCCCGTCGTCCTGGAGGAGTTCGGCGAGGCGCAGCTCCGCCTTGTGGGAGTAGGCGGGCAGCGGCCTGGCGCCCCGGTGGGCGTCGACCGCGAGCAGATGCACGGTGTTCGAACCGACATCGAGGACTCCGAGTCTCATGGGCGGAACCGTACCCGCGGCCGCGGACTTACCCTTGGGCCCGTGCCTAAGACGAACAAGACGAAGCCGGGCAAAGCCGAGCAGGCGAAGGACCGGAAGAAGCCGAAGAAGCAGCGGGCCGACGCGGCCCGCGGCGGGGTCGCACTCGCGGTCCTGCCCGAGGAGGACGAGCACGGCCTCGACTTCGCGCGCGCCTGGGTGGAGTTCCCCGACCCTGCCGACGCCGAGCAGGTCTTCCGCTGCGACCTGACCTGGCTGACGTCGCGGTGGACGTGCATCTTCGGCAGCGGCTGCCAGGGCATCCAGGCGGGCCGCGCCGCCGACGGCTGCTGCACGCTGGGCGCGCACTTCTCCGACGCGGACGACGAGCGTCGGGTCGCCGGGCACGTGGCCCGGCTGACGCCGGAGATCTGGCAGTTCCACGACGAGGGCACGAGGAACGGCTGGACGCAGGCGACGGACGACGCCGACGCCGAGGATCACGGCGAGGATTACGGCGACGACGAGGACGACGAGTTCGAGTTCGCGGACGAGGCCGGGGCCGCCGGGGCCGAAGAGGACGCCGACGGCGACGACGAGGAGGACGTCGAGGACGACGACCCGCACCGCCAGACCCGCGTCTTCCAGGGCTCCTGCATCTTCCAGAACCGGCCGGGCTTCGCGGGCGGCGCGGGCTGCGCCCTGCACATCCTCGCCCTGAAGGAGGGCAGGGAGCCGCTGGAGACCAAGCCGGACGTGTGCTGGCAGCTGCCGGTGCGCAGGACGTACGACTGGATCGACCGCCCCGACGACACCCGCGTCCTGCGGATCTCCATCGGCGAGTACGACCGGCGCGGCTGGGGCCCCGGCGGGCACGACCTGCACTGGTGGTGCACGTCCGCGACGTCGGCGCACGGCGCGGGCGACCCGGTCTACGTGTCGTACGGCCCCGAGCTGACGGAGCTGATGGGCAAGGAGGCGTACGACGTCCTGACGGAGCTGTGCGAGCGCCGCCTGGCGAGCGAGCTGCCCCTGATGGCACCGCACCCGGCGGACCCCGGGCCGCGCTGAGCCGCGGGCGGCCCGGCTCAGCGCCGACCGGGTCCGCCGGGCCGCGGGGTCAGCTCGCGGACGGCGCGGCGCCGCTCGGGTCCTCGCCGGTCGCGGGGGGCGAGGACGGCGGATCGGGGCTCGATCCGTCGGACGCGGGGGCGGTGGGGTCCCCGGTGCCCGGACTGCCCGAGCCGCCGGAGCCGCCCGAGCCGTCGCCGCTGCCGTCGGAGCCGGAGGGCGAGCCGGGGTCGGTGGGGCTGCCGCCTGGGCTGCTCGGGCCTGTCGGATCGCCGGAGCCGCCAGGGTCGCTCGGCCCCGTGGTCGTGCCGGGGCTGCCGGAGCCGCCCGGCTTGCCCGAGCCGCCGCCGTGGTGGCCGCCCTGCCCGTGGCCGCCGTGGCGGCCCGAGGTGCCGGGCCGCGGCGAGCCGCCGCCCGGCGGGGTGCGCCCGTAGCCGTAGCCGTCCACGAGCACCACGGCACCGGTCGGGTGGAGCGCGATCCTGGCGCGCCAGGGGCCCGCGGGCTCCCGCGCGTGGTCGACCGTGACGTACAGCGTCACCGACTGGCCCGCCGCGAGCGTGCCCGAGTTCCGGCTGAGGCTCAGCCAGCTCGCGCCGACGCTCGCCGACCAGCTGACCGTCGCACCCTCCGCGGTGAGGGTGATCGTGGAGCGTCCCGCCGACGTACGGGCTGTGACGTCGAGCGTCCCCGCGCCCGCGGCGCCGTCGCCCGGCGTCGCCGCGCCGTGGCCGAGGACCTTGACGGACACGTCCGAGCCCCCGGCGCCGCGCCCGCCGTCCGCGCCGGGTCCGTCGCTGGCGTTGCCCGCGTTCTCGTACCGGTCGTAGCCGCTGCCGTCGCGCGAGGAGGGCCCGCCGGGCCCGCCCGCGCTGACGGAGGGGCCGCCGTGGCCCTCGCCGGTCTCCGGGGCGTTGCGGTACGCGGCCCACAGCGCGAACACCGGTGCCGCGATCACCGTGGCGACGACGGTCGTCGTCACCGCGCGGGCCCGCAGCCGGTCGCGGCGTGCCGCGCGGTCCTTGGCGTCGAGGGGGAAGCCGTCGCGGCCGAAGCGCGGCGCCGCGCCCCTGGCGCGCGGCGCGTGCAGCATCGCCGCGTAGGCCGCAGCCCTGTCGGCCTCGACGAGCGGCAGGACGGCGGGCGACCTGCGGGCGGGGCGCGGGCTCGCGCCCGGCCAGGGGCCCCGCGCCTCCACGCGCTCCGCCGCGCGGCGGCAGCGCGGGCAGTCGTCGACGTGCCGTACGAGCTCCTGGCGCAGCGCGGCCGAGAGCAGGACCTGGCTGTCGGCGGCGAGCCGGGCCACGGAGGGGCAGGCGCCCGTCTCGACCACGGCGAGCGCGGTGCGGGTCCGCTCGACCTCGACCGCTGCCCGTGACAGCAGGCTCCGCGCCGCTGCGGGCTCCATCGAGAGGACCGAGGCGACGCCGCGCGGGCCGAGCTGGTGGCGCACCGCGAGTTCGAGCACCTCGCGCTGCTCCGGGGTGGTGCCCGCCGCCTCGGGCCAGGCGAGCAGGGCCAGTTCGCGGCGCCTGCGCTCGTCGGCAGCGGGGTCGGCGGGGGCACCGCCCGGCCCCTCGGCCGCCGCGGCCTGGGCGTGCGCCCCGGCGCGGCCGCGGCGCCGGTCGTCGCGCCGGTGCGCGCGCTGCTCGGTGAGGGCGCGCAGGCACGCCCAGCGGGCGAGCGCGTAGAGCCACGCCTTGCGCTCGGGCTCACTGGTCGGCGAACGCCCGTACTGCCGCTCGGAGATGGCCAGCACCTCACCGAGCACCGCCATCGCCGCGTCGTGGTCGCAGAGCACGGAGAGGCAGTAGGTGAACAGGCCGTCCAGATAGGGCTCGTAGCGCGCGGGCGGCCTCGGCGCCGCCACCCGGGGCGCACGGTGGGGCGCACGACGCGCGCCGTCGGTGTGAAGGGAGGTCTCGGGGCTGCTGCTCGTCACCTGGCGACGGTAGACAGAGGAAAGGACGCCCTCCCGGCCTCTTCAGCGCATTTAATCCGTACGGGTGAAGGAACCCACCGAAAGGGGACAAGAATCGTCACTTCACTTACGCCGATCCGTCTCCGCACCACGTGTTCCACCCCTGGAAGCGCCCCGCGCGCGTCCCTCACCCACCCACGCGCCTCCCGTGCGCCAGGAGCGCGGTGTGGACATCGGACTCCGTGTTGGGCGACGGGAGATGAGCGGTCCGCTCGGCGCCGGCCGCCCGGGGTGCGGTGCTGCGGGCGGTGCTGTCGGTGGGGCGCTATACGGTGAGCGGCATGGCCACCCGCACGAAGACCGCCAAGGACAGGCCGACCTTTCGCTGCACGGAGTGCGGCTGGACGACGGCGAAGTGGCTCGGGCGGTGCCCCGAGTGCCAGGCCTGGGGCACGGTCGAGGAGTACGGCGCGCCCGCCGTGCGGACGACGGCCGCAGGGCGGGTGACCGCGGCGGCCGTGCCGATCGGCGAGGTCGACGGCCGGCAGGCGACGGCGCGGCCCACGGGCGTGGCCGAGCTGGACCGGGTGCTCGGCGGCGGGCTCGTGCCGGGCGCGGTGGTGCTGCTCGCGGGCGAGCCGGGCGTCGGCAAGTCGACGCTCCTGCTGGACGTGGCGGCGAAGGCGGCGAGCCCCGCGCACCGCACCCTCTATGTGACGGGCGAGGAGTCGGCGAGCCAGGTGCGGCTGCGGGCCGACCGGATCGGCGCACTCCACGACGACCTGTACCTCGCGGCGGAGACCGACCTGTCGGCGGTGCTCGGCCATCTCGACGCGGTGAAGCCGTCCCTGCTGGTCCTCGACTCGGTGCAGACGGTGGCGTCCCCGGAGATCGACGGCGCGCCCGGCGGCATGGCGCAGGTGCGGGAGGTCGCGGGCGCGCTGATCCGCGCGTCCAAGGAGCGCGGCATGGCGACGCTGCTCGTCGGCCATGTCACGAAGGACGGCGCGATCGCGGGGCCGCGCCTGCTTGAGCACCTGGTGGACGTGGTGCTCCAGTTCGAGGGCGACCGGCACGCCAGGCTGCGGCTGGTGCGCGGCGTGAAGAACAGGTACGGGACGACGGACGAGGTCGGCTGCTTCGAGCTGCACGACGAGGGCATCACGGGCCTCGCCGACCCGTCGGGGCTGTTCCTGACGCGGCGCGACGAGCCCGTGCCCGGCACGTGCCTGACGGTGACGCTTGAGGGCCGCCGCCCGCTGGTGGTGGAGGTCCAGGCACTGACGGTGGACTCGCAGATCCCCTCGCCGCGCCGTACGACCTCGGGTCTTGAGACGTCCCGGGTGTCGATGATGCTGGCGGTGCTCGAACAGCGCGGCCGCATCTCCGCGCTCGGCAAGCGGGACATCTACAGCGCGACGGTGGGCGGGGTCCGGCTCACCGAGCCCGCGGCGGACCTCGCGGTGGCGCTCGCGCTGGCGTCGGCGGCGAGCGACACCCCGCTGCCGAAGAACCTGGTGGCGATCGGCGAGGTCGGGCTCGCCGGCGAGGTCAGGCGGGTGACGGGCGTGCAGCGCAGGCTCGCGGAGGCCCACCGGCTGGGCTTCACGCACGCCCTCGTGCCGGGCGACCCCGGCAAGGTCCCGGCCGGTATGAAGGTCACGGAAGTCGCCGACATGGGCGACGCGCTGCGTGTCCTGCCGCGCCGGGCGCGCGCACAGGCACCCCGGGACGAAGATGTGCGCCGGTAGACTTTGCCCTGGTCTCGCCCATCCGTACGAGCCGGAGGATCGCAATGGCAGCAGGCGACCGGGGGTCGGCACCCGGAAAGTCCGGCGCGGGCTCCGGCGTTCCCGGCGCTGAATCGCTCATGCGCTCGTCCCTGAGCGCGGTCGCGCCGGGCACGGCGCTGCGGGACGGCCTTGAGCGCATCCTGCGCGGCAACACCGGCGGCCTGATCGTGCTCGGCATGGACAGGACGGTCGAGGCGATGTGCACGGGCGGTTTCGTGCTCGACGTGGAGTTCACCTCCACGCGCCTGCGCGAGCTGTGCAAGCTCGACGGCGCGCTCATTCTCGACAAGGACATCACCAAGATCCTGCGGGCGGGCGTGCAGCTGGTGCCCGACGCGTCCATTCCGACGGAGGAGACCGGCACCCGCCACCGCACGGCGGACCGGGTCTCGAAGCAGTGCGGCTTCCCCGTGGTCTCCGTCTCGCAGTCGATGCGGCTGATCGCCCTGTACGTGAACGGCGAGCGGCGCGTACTGGAGGAGTCCGCGGCGATCCTCTCGCGCGCCAACCAGGCCCTCGCCACCCTGGAGCGCTACAAGCTCAGGCTGGACGAGGTCGCGGGCACCCTGTCGGCGCTGGAGATCGAGGACCTGGTGACGGTCAGGGACGTCACGGCGGTCGCGCAGCGCCTTGAGATGGTGCGCAGGATCGCCACCGAGATCGCCGAGTACGTGGTGGAGCTCGGCACGGACGGCCGGCTGCTCGCGCTCCAGCTGGACGAGCTGATCGCCGGCGTCGAGCCCGAGCGCGAGCTCGTCGTACGGGACTACGTGCCGGAGCCCACGGCGAAACGCTCCCGCACGGTGCGCGAGGCGCTGGACGAGCTGAACACACTCACCCACACCGAGCTGCTCGAACTGCCGGTGGTGGCGCGGGCCCTCGGCTACAGCGGCTCCCCCGAGACCCTCGACTCGGCAGTCTCGCCGCGCGGCTACCGCCTGCTGGCGAAGGTGCCGCGGCTGCCGGGCGCCATCATCGAGCGTCTTGTGGAGCACTTCGGCGGCCTGCAGAAGCTGCTGGCCGCGAGCGTGGACGACCTCCAGACCGTCGACGGGGTCGGCGAGGCGCGCGCCCGCAGCGTCCGCGAGGGCCTGTCGCGCCTCGCGGAGTCGTCCATCCTTGAGCGGTACGTCTGACGCACCGGGCGTGCGCTTCCCGAGCACAACCCGGGCCTGACGGTGCGTCAGGCCCGTCAGGCCCGTCAGGCCGGGGGCCTACCGGGCCGGCGGCCCGCCAGACCCGGAGCCCCGTCAGTCCTGTTCCAGCCGTACGGACTTCTGGGACTGGGCCTGCGGGACCGTGGCGACGCCCGAGGTGATCTGCGCCAGGTAGGTGCCCGCACCGGCCGCGGGCGGTGCGGCGGCCGAGCACTTGGCGGTGGAGTGCCTGCGGTCCCAGGTCAGGGTGCGGGTGACGGTGGCGTGCGGCGGGATCTCGAAGTACGCGTGCGCCGTCTTCGGGCAGTCCTTGGACGTCCAGATCTGGTCGTCGTCGGTGTCGGTGATCGTCAGGACCACGGCCTTCGGCCCCAGGTCGGCCTTGCAGTCGGTGCCGGAGCCGTTTGTCACCACCAGCTTGAACTGCGGCTTCTCGTCCGGCTCGTACGCCGCGCTGGTGCTGTCGAGCGCGACCTTCAGCGCACCGCGCGAGCAGGTCGGCAGCGCGGATCCCCCGGGGACCTGGCGGGCCGTCGCGCCGCCCGCCGCCGCCCCGCCGGGGCCCGTGCCCCCCGCGGAACCGCCGGTCCGGCCGGAGCCCGCCGCGCCGCCGCCGTCCCCGTTCTTCCCGCCGTCGCCGCCCGAATCCGCAGATCCCGAAGTGCCCGAAGTGCCGGACGACGACGAGGAGCCGGAACCCGAGCCGCCCGACGCACCGTCAGAACCACCGCCGCCCGAGCCGTCACGGCCGCCGGGCTCCTGGCTGATCGCGGGGCCCGAGCCGCTCGGGCCCGGTGTGATCGACGTCGCGGGCGCGGGTCCCCCGCCGCGGTCGTCGTGCTTCTTGGCGCCCCCGCCGCCCGACGTGACGATCCAGGCGATCAGCGCGGCGACCAGCACGATCAGGGCGGCTGCCACGGACCTCCGTCGCCAGTAGATCGAGGAGGGAAGCGGCCCGACAGGATTGCGCAGAGAACCCACGCACCGAACTCTACGAGAGATCAGGGCCAACTCAGGCCCCACATGCCGCTCCTCCCGCAAGTTTTACGGATGATCATCACGGTGGCATCGCCGCACGTCCGCACGTCCGCACGTCCGCACGGTGCCGCGCGGCGTGCGACCATCGGTGCTGCCATGACTGCCACAGAACAGAACCCCGCTGCGCTGCACGCCCCGGTCATCTCCTGGTTCGACGCCCACGCCCGCGACCTGCCCTGGCGCCGCCCCGAGGCCGGTGCCTGGGGGGTCATGGTCAGCGAGTTCATGCTCCAGCAGACCCCCGTGAGCCGTGTCCTGCCCGTCTACGAGCAGTGGCTCGCGCGGTGGCCGCGCCCCGCCGACCTGGCCGCAGAGGCGCCGGGCGAGGCGGTGCGCGCCTGGGGCAGGCTCGGCTACCCGCGCCGCGCGCTGCGCCTGCACGCCGCGGCCCGCGCCATGGCCGAGCGCCACGACGGCGAGGTGCCGCGCGACCACGCGCAGCTGCTCGCGCTTCCGGGCGTCGGGGAGTACACAGCCGCGGCCGTCGCGTCGTTCGCGTACGGGCAGCGGCACGCGGTCCTCGACACCAACGTGCGCCGGGTGCTCGCCCGCGCCGTGACGGGAGTGCAGTACCCGCCCAACGCGACCACCGCGGCCGAGCGCAGGCTCGCCCGCGCGCTGCTCCCCGACGACGAGGCCACGGCCGCCCGCTGGGCCGCCGCCTCCATGGAGCTCGGCGCGCTGGTGTGCACCGCCAAGAACGAGACCTGTGTCGCCTGCCCGCTCGCCGCCTCCTGCGCCTGGCGCCTCGCGGGCAAGCCGGCGCACGACGGGCCGGCACGCCGCGGCCAGACCTACGCGGGCACCGACCGCCAGGTGCGCGGCAGGCTCCTCGCGCTGCTGCGCGAGGCCACGGACCCGGTCCCCCAGCACCACCTCGACACCGCGTGGCACGAGCCCGTGCAGCGCGCCCGCGCCCTGGACGGGCTGGTCGCCGACGGCCTGGTCGAACCCCTCGAAGGGGGCCGCTACCGCCTCCCCCTCGGCTGACGCCGGCACGCCCGGCAGGTGGCAGGTCCTACAGGTCCGGCCGCCCGTCGACTCGCCCGATTTGTCGTCCCGTTACACAACCGATGGACAGCCGTGCGTCCGTCTACGGGCGACGCGGACAGCCCCGTGACACGGGCTTCATAGGTTCTGTGGCGGACGCGCACAGAGCGCGGGGCAACACGGGGTCGGAGGCGGTCAGGCATGGCATACGTCGGTGAGGTGCTGGAGTTCGAGGAGTACGTGCGGACCCGGCAGGACGCCCTGCTGCGCAGCGCCCGGCGGCTTGTGCCCGACCCCGTCGACGCGCAGGACCTGCTCCAGACCGCGCTGGCCCGCACGTACCGCCGCTGGGACGGCATCGCCGACAAGTCGCTCGCCGACGCCTACCTGCGCCGCGTCATGATCAACACACGGACCGAGTGGTGGCGGGCGCGCAAGCTCGAAGAGGTGCCCACCGAGGAGCTGCCGGAGGCGAGCGTCGAGGACGGCGCCGAGCAGCGCGCCGACCGGGCGCTGCTGATGGATGTGCTGTCGGTGCTCGCGCCGAAGCAGCGCAGTGTGGTCGTGCTGCGGCACTGGGAGCAGATGAGCACCGAGGAGACCGCTGCCGCGCTCGGCATGTCCCCGGGTACCGTGAAAAGCACACTGCACCGCGCCCTGGCCCGGCTCCGCGAGGAACTGGAGAGCCGGGAGGCCGACGCCAGGTCCGGGGAGCGTGCGGAGAGCCGGCGCACGGGCCGGCGTGAGGATCCTGACGAGGAGCGGGGGCGGCAGAGGTGCGTGGCCTGAGGTCCCACAGGCCGTCCCTGGACGGGGACGGCGAGGGCAGGGGCAGATCCGCTGCGGGCGGGGCCGCGGGGTCCGAGCCGGGCCGTGCGCACGGCCGGGCCGGCCGGGTCCTCGCCGCGGGCGGCTCCACGGCGGCCGGGCTCGCGGGGCTCGCCACCATCGGGCTGCTCGCCGGCGGCTGCTCCTCGGGCGGCACCGGCATGCGCGACGAGGGCCCCGCGGTGCCCGCGCCGGTCGAGCGGACCATGCCCACCCCGACCGAGACGCCGAAGCCGCAGCGCGCCGACGTCGACCCGGTGGCGCTGCTGCGGGCCGATCCGCGGGTCAGCGAGCGGGTCAAGCAGACACTCAAGCCGTGCGGCTCGGCTTCGTACCCGGTGAACACGTCGTACGGGAACCTCACGGGCGGCTCCCGGCCCGACATCGTGATCAACGTGACGACCTGCGCGGACTCCATCGGCATCGGCACGTACGTCTACCGCGCGACGGACGGCGCCTCGGCGTCCCCCGGCCGGGCCCCCGCGGCGACCAGCGGCGCGGCGCCCTCGGCCACCCCCTCGGCGGCGGACGGCGGCTTCCCCGTGGACACCCCGACCCGGCAGGCCAAGCCGCTCCCCGGGCGGTACGAGAACGTCTTCACCGCCGAGGAACCCTCGGTCTACGCGACCATAGACAGGGGCGAGCTGGTCGTGACGCAGCAGGTCTACGCGAAGGGCGACTCGGTCTCCAGTCCTTCGGGCGAGGACGTCGTGACGTACGACTGGTCGAAGTCGAAGTTCGCCGTGCGCTACCGGGTACGCAACACGTACAGCAAGTCCGCGGACGGTGACGACGACCTGAGCGCGCCCGTGCCGGACGCCACCGCGTCCGAGTAGCCGCACCGCCCGCACGACGGGCGCCACCCGCCCGGGAAGTACCGCCCGCACCACCGCAGAGAGGCTGAGAGCAAGGGGATGGCCGACACCCATGTGCTGTTCGTCGAGGACGACGACGTCATCCGCGAGGCCACCCAGCTGGCGCTTGAGCGCGACGGCTTCGCGGTGACCGCGGTGCCCGACGGGCTCTCGGGCCTGGACGCGTTCCGCGCCGACCGGCCCGACATCGCGCTGCTCGACGTGATGGTGCCGGGGCTCGACGGGGTCAGCCTGTGCCGCCGCATCCGCGACGAGTCCACCGTCCCGGTGATCATGCTCTCGGCGCGCGCCGACTCCATCGACGTGGTGCTCGGCCTCGAAGCGGGTGCCGACGACTACGTCACCAAGCCGTTCGACGGCGCGGTGCTGGTCGCCCGGATCCGGGCGGTGCTGCGCCGCTTCGGCCACGCGGCGGGCGCGGGGCACGGAACGGCGGGCGGGCCCGCGGGCGAGCGCGGCGGCAGCCGCCCCGGGGTGCTGGCCTTCGGGGAGCTTGAGGTCGACACGGAGGGCATGGAGGTGCGCAGGGCGGGCGCTCCGGTCGCGCTGACGCCGACCGAGATGCGGCTGCTGCTTGAGTTCTCCGGTTCGCCCGGCACGGTGCTCTCCCGCGACAGGCTGCTCGAACGCGTCTGGGACTACGACTGGGGCGGCGACACCCGGGTGGTGGACGTGCACGTCCAGCGGCTGCGCGCCAAGATCGGCCAGGACCGCATCGAGACGGTCCGCGGCTTCGGCTACAAGCTGAGGGCATGAGGGTACGAGGACGGTCATGCCCGTGACGAAGGGCCGCACACGCGCCCCCCGCCCCGCCCGCCGCGCACGCGCCGGGTGCAGGCTGGCCCCATGAGGCGGCTCGCTCTGCGCACCGGCATCCGGTGGAAGATCAGCATCGCGATCGCCGCGGTCGGCGCCCTGATCGCGGTGGCGCTGAGCCTTGTCGTGCACAACGCCGCCCGGGTCTCGATGCTCGACAACGCCCGCGAGGTGCAGCTCTCGCAGACACTGTTCGCCGAGCGGATGTACGACACCACCAAGGAGGCCAAGTTCGGCACGAAGATCAACGACCCGGGGCTGCCCGCGCAGCTGCGCGAGAAGACCAAGCAGGGCCGCAGGGCCACCCTGGTCGAGGGCGGCGGCGTGCCGGACATCTGGGCCGCGGTACCGCTCGGCAACGGCACGGTCCTCTCCAGCCACAGCCGCCTCGCCGAGCGCTCCACCACCATCATCAAGGACCTGGACCGCGCCCTGCTGGTGGGCTCGGCCGCGGTGGTCGTCGGCGGCTCGGCGCTCGGGGTGCTGATCGGCGGGCAGATATCCCGCAGGCTGCGCAAGGCGGCAGCGGCCGCGGGCCGGGTCGCGCAGGGCAACACGGACGTGCGGGTGCGCACCGCCATAGGCGGGGTCGTACGGGACGAGACCGATGAGCTCGCGCGGGCCGTCGACGCGCTCACCGACGCGCTCGGGGAGCGCATCGAGGCGGAGCGCCGGGTCACCGCGGACATCGCGCACGAGCTGCGCACCCCCGTCACGGGCCTGGTCACGGCCGCGGAGCTGCTGCCGCCCGGCCGCCCGAGCGAACTGGTGCGCGACCGGGCGCAGGCCATGCGCACGCTGGTGGAGGACGTGCTGGAGGTGGCGCGTCTGGACAGCGCGTCCGAGCGCGCGGAACTCCAGGAGATCGCGCTCGGCGAGTTCGTGGAGCGGCGGGTGCGGGCGGTCGAGCCCGACGCCGAGGTGACCGTCCTGCGCGAGTCCTGGGTGAGCACGGACCCGCGCAGGCTTGAGCGCATCCTCGGCAACCTGCTGGCGAACGCGAGGAAGCACGGCGGCTCGCCGGTGGAGGTGAGCGTGGAGGAGCGGGTGGTACGGGTGCGGGACCACGGCCCCGGCTTCCCGGAGGCGCTGCTGCGGGAGGGGCCGAGCCGCTTCCGTACGGGCGCGTCCGACCGCGCGGGCCAGGGCCACGGCCTGGGCCTGACGATCGCGGCGGGCCAGGCCCGTGTCCTGGGCGCCCGCCTCACCTTCAGGAACGCGGGGGCGGACGGGACCGGCGGCGCGGTGGCCGTGCTGTGGCTGCCGGAACACGCCCCGACGACCACCGGCAGCTTCCCCGTGGTGGCCCTCCCGGGGCGGCCCTGAGCGCGGGCGCCCGCAGCGGGCGCCGCACGCGCCTGACTGAACGTCAACTCACTATGCCTGTAGGTGACTTGGCCCCTCTGTGCCAGACTGGGCCAATGGCATATTCCAAGCCTCCGGTCGATGTCAGCAGACCCCATCCGGCGCGTGTCCACGACTTCCTGCTGGGCGGCCGCGACAACTACCTGGCCGACCGCAGAGCCGCGGGAGAACTCCCGGCGCGGGCCGCGAGGGCGGCCAGACAGGACCGGGCCTTCATGCACCGCGCGGTGGGATGGCTGGCGAGCATCGGCGTCGACCAGTACCTCGACGTCGGCAGCGGCATACCGACCGAGCCGAACCTCCACCAGATCGTCCAGCGCGTCAATCCGGCCTGCCGCGTCGTCTACACCGACAACGACCCGCTCGTCCTGTGGCACGCGGCCGCCCACCTCATCAGCGCCCCGCAGGGCGCCACGGACTACCTCAGGGCCGATCTGCGCGACCCGGCTGCGCTGCTGGCGCGCGCCCGCGAGCTGCTGGACTTCGAGCGGCCCCTCGCGCTCTCGCTCATCGCCCTGCTGCACTTCCTGCCGGACGGGGACGACCCCCACGGCCTCGTACGCGCCCTGGTGGGCGCCCTGCCCTCGGGCAGCTATGTCGCCCTCTCCCACGGCACACCGCCCGCAGCGCCCGAGGCCGCTTACGGCACCGGGACGGCGCGCGCCACCCCGGCGCCGCCCGCGGCCCCGCGCCAGGTCATCCCGTACGGCCGCAGCCGCGCGGAGACGGGCCGCTTCTTCGCCGGACTCGAACTGGTGGCGCCCGGACTCGTCGCCGCGCCGCTCTGGTACAAGAACACCCCGCCGCCCGAGGACGAGACGGCCGACAGCCTCGCCGGCGTGGCCCGCGTGCCTTAGGTCGTGCCCGCCCGCCTTACTTGCCGCCCGGCTAGTACGTACAATGGGGGGCGGACCACAGCGGGCCGGCCGGGGCGCCGCCCGCACGACCGAGAGACGAGAGCGCGCCATGGCCAGCACGGGCACCCAGCGCCGGGGAGACACCCGGCAGCGGATCCAGGACGTCGCCCTCGACCTGTTCGTCGAGCACGGCTACGAGAAGACGTCCCTGCGCGAGATCGCCGAGCGGCTCGACGTCACCAAGGCCGCCCTCTACTACCACTTCAAGACCAAGGAAGACATCCTGGTCAGCCTGTTCGCGGACCGCGCCGAGCCGCTCGACGCGCTGATCGCGTGGGGCGAGTCCCAGCCGAACACGCTGGAGACGAAGAAGGAGTTCCTGCGGCGCTACGTGGAGCAGCTCAAGGACTCGTCGCGGCTGTTCCGCTTCGTGCAGGAGAACCAGGCGGAGATGCGGGACCTGCGCGTGGGCGAGACGTTCCGTTCCCGGGTCGAGGCGACCGTGGGTCTGCTGCTGACCCCGGCCCCCTCGCTCGCGGACCGGGTGCGCGTCACGACGGCGCTGCTGTCCCTGCACGCGGGGATGTTCGCCCTGAGAGACGTCGAAGGAGACGACGAGGAGAAGTACGACGCTCTCCTCGAAGTCTCCTTCGACCTGCTGACCGCGGCCCACGAAGGGGACCGGGGCCAGGGCGCCTGACCGCCGCCCGGCGGGGGCCGCCGGGGCGGCGCGGCGGCTTCCCGGCCCGCACGGCCCGGGGGGGCCGGTGGGGTCGGACCGGGTGGCTCGCGCCTGCCGGGTCAGACGGTGACGCCGAGCCCGCGCAGGAACGTGACGGGGTTGACGGCGGAGCCGTAGTTCGGCGTGTCGCGGATCTCGAAGTGCAGGTGCGGACCCGTCGTGTTGCCGGTGTTACCGGACTTCGCGATCTCCTCGCCGGTCTTCACGTTCTCGCCGACGTGCACCTCGACCCTGGAGAGGTGCGCGTACTGCGAGTACTTGCCGTCGGAGTGCCGGATCACGATGGCGTTGCCGTACGCGTCGCCGTCGCCGGCGCCGTGCGGCCCGGCCTTGACGACCGTGCCGGTGTGCACGGCGTGGACCGCGGTGCCGATCGGTACGGCGAAGTCCTGACCTGAGTGCTTGTGGACCCAGTGGCTGCCGGAGTCGTCGAAACCGGCGGTCAGCTTGTACTGCGTGACGGGGTCGATCCAGGACGCGGCCTTCTTGGCGGCGGCGGCCTTCACGGCCTTCGCCTTCGCGGCCTTGGCCTGCTCGGCGTGCGCGGCCTTCGCCTGGGCGTCGGCCTGGTGGTGGACGGCGGCAGCCGCCACCGCGGCGGTCTGGTGGGTGCCTGCGGGCGTCTGGGCGCCGGCGTCGCCGGTCGCGGCGAACGCGGCCCCGGCCCCTGCCACCATCGACACCCCGAGTCCTGCGGCCACGACGGCGGCGCGACCACGACGGACGGCGGAGAGCGGGGTGCGGGACTTCGAGCGCTGCGACATACGGGAAACCTCCGGGCATGAACGGACCCGGCGCTCCTGCACCGGGCTGGCCACACCTTGGTAACCCGGCCGGTCATCTCGCCCCAAATGCCTCATCTACGACATCTGCTCGTAGGTGGGCCGGGGTCAAAAGTCCCTTGACGACAGCAGACAAGCCGCCTTCCTCGGCACTTATCGGCGCAAAACGGTCAATTGAACCGTCACCTACCCGGTATTCCGACGAAGCGGCCTAGTAGGCCCGAAACGGCCTGTGCGGCTTGTCACGCCCGGTGGGCCCGATGGCCGTCCGTTTCAGGACCAACGCCCTCCCCCCACAAGCTCCTTGAAGCTCCGCCCCGCGAGGCAGCCCCCCGTCGCCGCCACGCCCGGCCCGCGCCCGCCGTGGCGTGAGGAGCCCGGCGGGGAGCCCGTACGGCTTCCTGCGGACGGGTGGGTGCCCTGGGGTGGCCGTCGCGCGGCCCCCCGGGGGCCTGCGGGGCGCTCGCGGGCGGCGCGGGGCCCCCGTGGGGCGGGCTGCGCACGGAAAGGGCCGGGCCCCGGACCGTGACGGTCCGGGGCCCGGCCCCAGTGGCGCGTGCGCGGCTACGCGCGGACGCTCACGCTTCCTTCGTCAGGTTCGGGCCGCCGCCCGCCGCCTGCTCGATGGGGGGAGCGTCCGGCAGCGCCGACTTCTCCTCACCGCGGAAGGTGAACTTCCGGTCGTCGCCCTCGCCCTCGGTGTCCACGACCACGATGTGGCCGGGGCGCAGCTCGCCGAAGAGGATCTTCTCCGACAGGGCGTCCTCGACCTCGCGCTGGATGGTGCGGCGCAGCGGCCTGGCACCCATCACGGGGTCGTAGCCCTTGTCGGCGAGCAGCTGCTTGGCGGCCTGGCTGAGCTCGATGCCCATGTCCCGGTCCTTGAGCCGCTCGTCCATCTCGCGGACCCTGAGGTCCACGATCTCCAGGATGTCCTCCTGGGTGAGCTGCGGGAAGACGATGACCTCGTCGACACGGTTGAGGAACTCGGGGCGGAAGTGCTGCTTCAGCTCCTCGCTGACCTTCGCCTTCATCCGCTCGTAGTTCGTCTTCGTGTCGCCCTGCGCCGCGAAGCCCAGGTTGAAGCCCTTCGAGATGTCCCGCGTCCCGAGGTTGGTCGTCATGATGATGACCGTGTTCTTGAAGTCCACGACCCGGCCCTGGGAGTCGGTCAGGCGACCGTCCTCCAGGATCTGCAGCAGGGAGTTGAAGATGTCCGGGTGGGCCTTCTCGACCTCGTCGAAGAGGACCACGGAGAACGGCTTCCTGCGCACCTTCTCGGTGAGCTGGCCGCCCTCCTCGTAGCCGACGTATCCGGGGGGCGAGCCGAAGAGGCGGGAGACCGTGTGCTTCTCGCTGAACTCCGACATGTCGAGCGAGATGAGCGCGTCCTCGTCGCCGAAGAGGAACTCGGCGAGTGCCTTGGACAGCTCGGTCTTACCGACACCGGACGGGCCGGCGAAGATGAACGAGCCGCCGGGACGCTTCGGGTCCTTGAGGCCGGCCCGCGTGCGCCGGATCGCCCGGGAGAGCGCCTTGACGGCGTCCACCTGGCCGATGACGCGCTTGTGCAGCTCGTCCTCCATGCGCAGCAGCCGAGAGGACTCCTCCTCGGTCAGCTTGAAGACCGGGATGCCCGTGGCGGTGGCAAGGACCTCGGCGATCAGGTCCTCGTCGACCTCGGCGACGACGTCCATGTCGCCGGCCTTCCACTCCTTCTCCCGCTTGGTCTTCGCGGCCAGCAGCTGCTTCTCCTTGTCACGGAGAGAGGCCGCCTTCTCGAAGTCCTGGGAGTCGATCGCGGACTCCTTCTCCCTGCGGACACCGGCGATCTTCTCGTCGAACTCGCGCAGGTCCGGCGGCGCGGTCATCCGGCGGATGCGCATCCGGGAGCCGGCCTCGTCGATCAGGTCGATCGCCTTGTCCGGCAGGAAGCGGTCCGAGATGTAGCGGTCGGCCAGGGTGGCCGCCGCGACCAGCGCCGAGTCGGTGATGGAGACACGGTGGTGCGCCTCGTACCGGTCGCGCAGACCCTTGAGGATCTCGATGGTGTGCGGCAGCGAGGGCTCGGCGACCTGGATGGGCTGGAAGCGGCGCTCAAGGGCCGCGTCCTTCTCCAGGTACTTCCGGTACTCCTCCAGCGTCGTCGCACCGATCGTCTGGAGCTCACCACGGGCCAGCATCGGCTTGAGGATGCTGGCGGCGTCGATCGCGCCCTCGGCGGCGCCCGCACCCACCAGGGTGTGGAGCTCGTCGATGAACAGGATGATGTCGCCGCGGGTGCGGATCTCCTTGAGGACCTTCTTCAGGCGCTCCTCGAAGTCACCGCGGTAGCGGGAGCCGGCGACCAGCGCGCCGAGGTCCAGGGTGTAGAGGTGCTTGTCCTTGAGGGTCTCGGGCACCTCGCCCTTGACGATGGCCTGCGCCAGGCCCTCGACGACGGCGGTCTTGCCGACGCCGGGCTCGCCGATGAGCACCGGGTTGTTCTTGGTGCGGCGGGACAGCACCTGCATGACCCGCTCGATCTCCTTCTCGCGCCCGATGACCGGGTCGAGCTTGGACTCGCGGGCCGCCTGGGTGAGGTTGCGGCCGAACTGGTCGAGGACCAGCGACGTGGAGGGCGTGCCCTCCTGCGGGCCGCCCGCGGTGGCGGACTCCTTCGTCTGGTAGCCGGAGAGCAGCTGGATGACCTGCTGGCGCACCCGGTTGAGGTCGGCGCCCAGCTTCACGAGGACCTGGGCGGCGACGCCCTCGCCCTCGCGGATCAGGCCGAGCAGGATGTGCTCGGTGCCGATGTAGTTGTGGCCCAGCTGAAGGGCCTCGCGGAGCGAGAGCTCCAGGACCTTCTTCGCACGGGGGGTGAAGGGGATGTGGCCGGACGGGGCCTGCTGGCCCTGGCCGATGATCTCCTCGACCTGCTGGCGGACCGCCTCGAGCGAAATCCCGAGGCTCTCCAGGGCCTTAGCGGCGACACCCTCACCCTCGTGGATCAGGCCCAGGAGGATGTGCTCGGTGCCGATGTAGTTGTGGTTGAGCATCCGGGCTTCTTCCTGTGCCAGGACGACAACCCGCCGCGCGCGGTCGGTGAACCTCTCGAACATCGTTATCGCTCCTCAGAGCGGTCAGGCAGTAAAAGGGGTCGGTCCCCTCTCTGTCCTTCCGCAGCTTAGTCCCGCAAGCGGGGACCGCTCGGGTCCATCCCCGCATCCGCGGGGACCAGCGTTCCTCATGAACGACTGACGAACGCTCCAACCCGATGGTGCGAGACGATGTTCCCCCAGGCCAAGCAGATACCGCCGCCATCAGTACGCCCATGGCGAACGGGAGATGCCGGGCCCGCGTGGCGCCCCTCCCCACAAGGGAAGTCTTACCCGCCCGCACCGACAGTCCATGCCGGAGAGCCCCCTCCCCTCAGCTACGGGCGAACACCGGCGCGGCCGGCGCTCGAACGCCCGCCACACAGGGTGAGTGGTGCGGCACCCGCCGTAACCGGCGTGGCCGCCCGGCCGTTGGCCGTTCATGGCGACCATCCTGCCCGGACCCCGCGGCCCCCTCCCGTACGCCCCCGCACAGGGGCCCACGGCTGAGGGCAGCGCAGCCTCCCCCGAGCGGATCGCCGCGTACTACGCGGAGGTGCTCGGCTGGCCCGTGGTGCGCGGCGGGCACCGCGGCCGGGTCGCGCTGGCGACGGGCGTCGCGTTCGACGCGCTGGAACTGCCGGCGCAGGCGGGGCGCACGGTGGTCGACCGGCTCGACCGGCTGCGCGGCCAGGGGCCCGACGCCCCCGCGCGTCCCGTGTCGGGGCCGGTGGCGATCAGCGCGGACCGGGCCAGGATGTGGCTGCTGCTCGCGCCGGGCAGCGCGGACGAGGTGCCGGGGCTGCTCGACTGGCTGGAGTGGGGCGGTATCGACCTGGATCTCGACGCCCTGGGTACGGGGCGGAGCTTTCCCGCGCCCCTGCCGCCGCGGTGGCCCGTCCTCGCCGCGCAGGGGGCCGCCGTGTGGCTGCGGCCCCCCGGACCGGCACGGGCCACGCCGTCCGGACTGCCGACGCTGCGGTTGTGCGGTGGCACCGGCGGGGCCGGCGCCGCGGAGACCGGCACCGGGGGCAGCGGTGGGGATGCCCCCGATCTCGTACGGCTCCTGGACGCGGCGGCAGCGGAGTGCCACCGGGTCCGCCTCGCTCGCGGACTCGCTCGCGGAATTGCCGCGGGCGCGGGCGTGAATCGTCAGCCGTTGGCCTTCTCGTAGGCTTCGCGGATCTCCGCGGGAACACGGCCCCTGTCGTTCACGCTGTAGCCGTTGTCCTTGGCCCACTTGCGGATTTCCGCGGTGTCCTTGTTGCCGCCGGTGACGGCGCGCCCCTTGCCGCGGCCTGCCGCACCACGGCCGCCGGTGCGGCGCCCGCTCTTGGTGTACGGGTCGAGGAGGCCGCGCAGCTTCTCGGCATTGGCGGTCGTGAGGTCGATCTCGTACGTCTTGCCGTCGAGCGCGAACGTGACGGTCTCGTCCGCCTCGCCCCCGTCGAGGTCGTCGACAAGAAGGACCTGAACCTTCTGTGCCACCGGTTTTCCTTTCCTCGAAAATGCGGTACGCGGAAAGGAAACCCCTTTTCCCTGGAAAACACAAACCCCCGGGAGAGGTTCAGCGGCCCGGCAAACGGGAAACGCACGCGATTCGGACATCTTCCCGCGCCGCGCCGGACATCTTCGCGGGCGTCTTCCGCTGCGTCACAGGTGCAGAAGCATGCGGCTGTTGCCCAGGGTGTTCGGCTTCACCCGTTCGAGACCGAGGAACTCGGCCACGCCCTCGTCATAGGAACGCAGCAGCTCTCTGTACACATCTCCGTCGACAGGTGTCCCATCGATCTCCACGAACCCGTGCTTGGCGAAGAAGTCGACTTCGAAGGTCAGGCAGAAAACCCGGCTGACACCGAGCTCGCGCGCCGCTTCCAGCAGCTTCGACAGCAACATGTGCCCCACTCCGGCCCCCTTCGCCGAAGGGTCCACGGCGAGAGTGCGCACTTCCGCGAGGTCTTCCCACAGCGGGTGGAGGGCGCCGCAGCCGATGACCTCGCCATCGGCCGCGCGTTGTGCCACCCAGAACTCCTGGATGTCCTCGTAAAGCGTCACCGGTGCTTTGTCGAGGAGGATGCCTGCGCCCGCGTAACGGCCCACGAGGCGGCGCAGCGCCGCGACGTCGCGCGTCCTGGCGCGCCGCACGGTGACGCCATTCCGGCTCTCGGGATCGGGGTCGGGATCGCCCTGGAGGAGGTGCCGCGGGGAAGACATGAACGGGACGCTATCGCCCCGGCGCCTAAGAGGTGTCGGCGCCCCGTCAGTCGCCGGAGTGCGGGGGCGCGGAAGGCGGCGGTTCTCCGGGAGCGTCCGCGGGGGCTTCGCCTTCGCCGCGTTCTCCGGCGTCCCCGGTGCCGTGTCGGGTGCCTTGGGTGCCTTCGGCGTTGTGCGCCGACTCGCCCCCGGCGCCCTGAACGATACGGACGGCGTCTTCGAGCGACTGCCGTTCCTCGGGCGACATCATGCCGAAGAAGGCGACGAGCGCGGCCGCCCGGTTGTCGCTCTTGGACCACGCTTCGTTCATGAGGGCCGCGGCGTAGGCGGCGCGCGTCGACACCGCCCTATATCGATAGGCGCGGCCCTCGACTTCCCTGCGCACCCAGCCCTTCTGATGGAGATTGTCCATTACCGTCATGACGGTCGTGTACGCGATGGAGCGTTCCCGCTGGAGGTCTTCGAGTACTTCCCTGACGGTGACCGGGCGGTTCCATTGCCAGACGCGCGTCATCACGGCGTCTTCGAGGTCTCCCAATTGACGGGGCACGCGCCCAAGACTAGTCCGCGATGCCCGAAAGGTCGCATATTTGGGCAGCGAAAAGGGCGCACGGCCACCGGGGGGCCGTGCGCCCTTCGGCGCATGGTGCGGCGGTCGGGGCCGCCGGGCGGCGGTCGCGGTCAGGCGCCGCGCGCCTCCGGATCGGCGGCGCGGGCGGCGGCGGCCTCGGCGCGCGCGATGGCGGCGTCGACGGCGGCGTCCTCCTTGCCCTTGTTCGGCCCGCCCTGCGTCTTGATGATCAGCCGTACGAGGAAGACGAAGAAGGCCGCCATCACCACGGGGGGCACGAGCGCGGATACGTAGTCCATGCCGTCCAGACTAGCTACCCGGCGGCGCGCTCCCTCGGCGGGGGCGGCGGGCTGGAAGGCGCCGGCTTCCTGCGGGGCGGGAAGACCTCGGAGGGCTTCGGGACGGGCCGCTCGCCCGGCGACTTGGCGGGCGGGGGCTTGCGCGGGCCCGGCTTGTCCTTGCCGTCGCCCGACGCCGCGCCGACCAGCGTCAGCAGGCGGGTGCGCTGTGCGGGGGGCGCGGCTGCGGCGGCCGGGCGGCCCGCGAGCCGCTCCCGTACGGAGCGCTCGGCGACCCGCCCGCAGCGTTCGAGCAGCGCGGCGGCGACGGCGTTGCCGCGCAGTGCGCGCAGGGCGGCGAGGTCGTCGGGGACGGGCACGTACCCGGCCGCGAGGGCGTCCTGGAGGAGCTCCAGGTAGCCGGCGGCCGAGCCGGGCAGCGCCGCCCGGTAGCGGGCCAGGTCGGCGAGGAGGAACGCGCGCAGCCGGCCGGCCTCCTGGACGGCCTCGTCCACGGACTCGGCCAGCGAGAGGCAGGCCCGGACGTCCTCGTCCGAGATCTGGGCGGGGTGCAGGACGGCGGCCAGGGCGCGTCGGAGCACTCGCAGCTCGTCCGCACCGAACGCCATGCCGCCTCGGGGTCCGTATGGCGTGGGCATGAATCGACCTTACGCGCCAAGCCGGACAAATGGCGCGAAATAGCCACGCGTCGGGGGTGGCGCAGAGGGCGCGGCGCCTCCGCGGCCCGCGGGCCGGGCCCAGGGGCCCCGGGCTCCTCGGCCCGGCGTCCGCAGACCGGTGGAGTGGGGCTCGCGCCCGGCCGGCCCCGCAGCCCGGTACCGATGGCCGGCACGCGGCCCCCGGCGCCCCGGGGAACGGAAGGCCCTGGGCCCTGGGGGGAGACCGGCGGGCAGGGACCGGCGGATCCCACCGGGAGCAAGCGGTCCACTGCCTCCGGTACGGGCCAGGGGCCCTGGGGGAGACGGGCGCGCCGGGACCGGCGCCTGAGCCCGGGGCCGGGGGCCCCGGCAGGGGCGAGCGGGGCGGCGGCCGGTGGGGTTACAGGCGGGAGACGTTGCGTTCGTAGACCAGGCGCAGGCCGATCAGGGTGAGCCAGGGCTCGTGTTCGTCGATGGCGGAGGCTTCGCCCAGGACCATGGGGGCGAGGCCGCCGGTGGCGATGACCGTGACGTCGTCCGGGTCCTCGGCCAGCTCCCGGGCCATACGGGCGACCACGCCGTCGACCTGGCCCGCGAAGCCGTAGACGATGCCCGCCTGCATGGCCTCGACGGTGTTCTTGCCGATCACGCTGCGCGGCCTGGCCAGCTCGATCTTGCGCAGCTGGGCGCCCTTGACACCCAGCGCCTCGACCGAGATCTCGATGCCGGGCGCGATCACCCCGCCCGCGTACTCGCCGCGCGCGCTGACCGCGTCGAACGTCGTCGCCGTACCGAAGTCGACCACGATCGCCGGGCCGCCGTAGAGGTCGACGGCGGCGACCGCGTTGATGATGCGGTCGGCGCCGACCTCCTTGGGGTTGTCCATGAGGATCGGCACGCCCGTCTTGATGCCGGGCTCGACCAGCACCGCGGGCACGTCCCCGTAGTAGCGGCGCGTCACCTCGCGCAGCTCGTGCAGGACCGAGGGCACCGTCGAGCAGATCGCGATGCCCTCGATGCCCTCCCCCAGCTCCACGCCGAGCAGCGGGTGCATGCCCATCAGGCCCTGGAGCAGCACCGCGAGCTCGTCGGCCGTGCGGCGCGCGTCCGTGGAGATCCGCCAGTGCTCGACGATCTCCTCGCCGTCGAAGAGGCCGAGCACCGTGTGGGTGTTGCCGACGTCGATGGTCAGCAGCATCAGGCGCCCGTCTCCTTCTTGTCGGCCCCGCCGGCCCTGTCGGTCCCGCCGGCCCTGTCGGTCCCGCCGGCCGCGCCGGTCCCGTCGGCCGCGCCGGTCTCGACGGCCCCGCCGGCCCTGTCGGTCCCGTCGGTCCCGTCGGCCCTGCCGGTCTCGTCGGCCGCGCGCAGGTCGAGGCCGATGTCGAGGACGCGCGACGAGTGCGTGAGGGCGCCCACAGCGAGGAAGTCGACGCCTGTCTCCGCGTACGCCCGCGCGTTGTCGAGGGCGAGGCGGCCCGACGACTCCAGGAGCGCGCGGCCGCCCACGATGCCGACGGCCTCCGAGGTCTCCTCGGGGGTGAAGTTGTCGAGCAGGATCAGGTCGGCTCCCGCGTCGAGCACCTCGCGCAGCTGGTGCAGCGTGTCGACCTCCACCTCGATGGGGAGGTCGGGGAACTGCGCGCGCACGGCTGCGAACGCCTCCGCCACCCCGCCCGCGGCCACCACGTGGTTGTCCTTGACCAGCGCCGCGTCCGAGAGGGACATGCGGTGGTTGACGCCGCCGCCGCAGCGCACCGCGTACTTCTCCAGCGCCCGCAGCCCCGGCGTGGTCTTGCGGGTGTCGCGGACCTTCGCCCCGGTGCCTTCGAGCGCGTCGGCCCAGCGACGGGTCGCGGTCGCGATGCCGGAGAGCCTGCACAGGATGTTGAGCGCGCTGCGCTCCGCGGTCAGCAGGTCGCGGGTGCGGCCGGTGACGCTGAGCAGCTTCTGTCCCGCCGCCACCCGGTCGCCGTCCGCCACGTGCCGCTCGACCTCGAAGTCGTCGGCGCAGACCACGGAGAGCACGGCCTCGGCCACGTGCAGGCCCGCCACCACGCCGTCCTCGCGCGCGGTGAAGTCGCCGGTGGCCACGGCCTTCTCCGGCACGGTCGCGACCGTCGTCACGTCGACCCCGCCGTCCAGGTCCTCCTGGACCGCGACGTGCGCCACGTCCTCGACCTGTACGGGGTCGAGCCCCAGGTCGGCGAGGAGCGCGGCGAGCGCCGGGTCGAGTCCGCACTCCAGGTCCTCGGGCGCCCCGCAGGCGCAGCCGTCGGGGCCGCAGGTGTCGGCCGCGGGCGCCCCGATGTGGATCAGCGGCACGGCCACCGGCTCGGGACGCGGGGTGTCTTCTGGCGTGCTCACGTGGCTGCTCCCTGGGAACGGTCTGACTCGGGGCGTTGTGTGCTTCCGGGCCCTCGGTGGAGGGCCTCGGTGTCGGTGGCGGCGACCGTGAGCGACGCGTCGGGGGCGAGGCCCAGGACGAGGTGGCGGCGCCAGTGGCCGTCGTCGCGGTCGGGGAAGTCCTCGCGCCAGTGGCAGCCGCGCGTCTCCTCGCGCAGGCGCGCGGCGGCGACGAGCGCGCGGGCGACGGCGAGGAGGTTGGTGGTCTCCCACGCCTCCACCCCGGGCTCCGCGGCCTTCACGGGCCGTGCGGCGTCGGGCCGTGCGGGATCCGGCCGTACGGCGTCGGGCCGTACGGGAGCGGGCCGTACGGGAGCGGGCTGCACCGCGTCGAGCGCCTCGGCCGCCGCGCGCAGGCCCGCGGCCGACCTGAGGACGCCGGCGCCCGCCGACATGATCCGCTGGACGCGGGCGCGGGCCGCGGGGTCGACGAGCGGGACCACCGCCGCGTACCCGTCGCCCCCCGGCGCGGGGGCGGGCGCGGCCCCGGCCGGGGCGCGGTGCGCGGCCGCCACGTCCTCGGCGATCCGCTCGGCGAAGACCAGCCCTTCGAGCAGCGAGTTCGACGCGAGGCGGTTCGCGCCGTGTACGCCCGTGCAGGCGGCCTCGCCGCACGCGTACAGGCCGGGGACGCGGGTGCGGCCGTACAGGTCGGTGCGTACGCCGCCGGAGGCGTAGTGCGCGGCGGGCGCCACCGGGATCGGCTCGGACACCGGGTCGATCCCGTGCGCCCGGCAGGCCGCGAGGATCGTCGGGAAGCGGGTCTCCCACATGGCGCGGCCGAAGTGGCGCGCGTCCAGGTACATGTGCTCGGCGCCCTGCTCCCGCATCCTGCGCATGATCGCCTTGGCGACGATGTCGCGCGGCGCCAGCTCTGCCAGCTCGTGCTGCCCCAGCATGAAACGGACACCCGCGGCGTCCACGAGGTGCGCGCCCTCGCCCCGCACCGCCTCGGAGACCAGCGGCTGGCGGCCCTCGGAGTCGGCGCCGAGGAACAGCACCGTCGGGTGGAACTGGACGAACTCGATGTCGGACACCTCGGCGCCCGCCCTCAGCGCGAGCGCGACGCCGTCGCCCGTCGACACGGCCGGGTTGGTCGTCGCGGCGAACACCTGGCCCATGCCGCCGGTGGCGAGGACCACGGCGGGCGCGAGGACCGCGCCCACACCGTCGTGCAGGCCCTCGCCCATGACGTGCAGGGTGACGCCCGCGGTCCGGCCGTCTGCGTCCTTGAGGAGGTCGAGCACGAGCGCGTTCTCTACCGTGCGCACCGCGGCCTCCCGCACCGCCGCGCCGAGCGCACGGGCCACCTCCACGCCCGTCGCGTCGCCGCCCGCGTGCGCGATACGGCGCCTGTGGTGACCGCCCTCGCGGGTGAGCTGGAGCGCGCCGTCCGTCGTCCTGTCGAACTCGGCGCCCGCCGCGATCAGCCGCCGCACGGCCGCCGCCCCCTCGGTGACCAGCGCCCGCACGGCCTCCTCGTCGCACAGGCCGGCGCCCGCGACGAGGGTGTCGTCGAGGTGCTGCCCCGGGGTGTCGCCCTCACCGAGCGCCGCGGCGATGCCTCCCTGCGCCCAGCGCGTGGAGCCGTCGTCGAGGCGGGCCTTCGTCACGACGACCGTGCGCAGGCCCGCCGCGCGGCAGCGCAGCGCGGCCGTGAGGCCGGCGACGCCGGAGCCCACCACGACGACATCGGCCTCGACCGACCAGCCGGGCTCGGGGGCCGCGAGCCTGAGCCCTCCGGGTGCGGTGTTCATCTGCCGGTCGCTCCGAAGGTCAGGGGGATGTTGTCGATCAGCCGGGTCGTGCCGATCCACGCCGCGACGGCGAGCACCGCCTCGCCCGTGAAGTCGTCGGGCACCTCGGTGAAGTCCGCGGGATCGACGAGCGCCAGGTAGTCGAGGCGCAGCGGCGGGTCGGCGCGCTCGCCCAGTTTGAGTACGGCGAGGGCGGCGGCCCGTACCGCGTCGGCGCCGGTGGAGGCGGCTCCACAGGACCCGGCGGCGCAGGCGACGGCGTGCGCGTCCGCGGCGAGGCGCGCCTCGCCGAGCGCGGAGAGCCCCGCCGCGCGGGCGTCGGAGCAGGGCGTGGCCGCGGCGCGCGCCCGCAGCCACCGCTGCGCCGCGAGGCGGTCGCGCGCCGCGAACAGTGCCCTGGAGAGCAGCAGCGCGGTGCGCCGGTCGGCCGGGGTGAGGTAGCGGTTGCGGCTGGAGAGCGCGAGCCCGTCGTCCTCCCGTACGGTCGGCACGCCGACGATCTCGACGGGGAAGTTCAGGTCGCGGACCATGCGGCGGATCAGCGCGAGCTGCTGGGCGTCCTTCTGGCCGAAGAACGCGGCGTCGGGGGCGGTCAGGTGGAACAGCTTGGCGACGACGGTGAGCATCCCGTCGAAGTGGCCGGGGCGGCTCGCGCCTTCGAGACGGCCGCCCATGGGGCCCGCCCCGATGGTGACCTGCGGGTCGCCGCCGGGGTACACCTCGTCGACGGACGGCGCGAACACCGTGTCGGCGCCCGCTTCGCGCGCCGTGCGCAGGTCGGCTTCGAGGGTGCGCGGATAGCGGTCGAGGTCCTCGCCCGCGCCGAACTGGAGCGGGTTGACGAAGACCGTCGCCACCACGAAGCCGTCCCGCCCCACATGGGCGCGGGCCGCGCGGATCAGGCTCGCGTGCCCCTCGTGCAGGGCGCCCATCGTCATGACGGCCGCGACGCGGGCGCCCGGACCGCGGCGCTTCAGCAGCCGGTCGAGGTCGTCCCGGGTGAAGGCGGGCTCGAAGACGCCGTCCCCCGTCCCCGGTATCCCGCCCGAGGCGCCGCGCGCCGTCCCCTCGCCGCTCATGACGTGCTCCCGTCCCCGGTGCCGCCCGTACCGCTTCCGCCCGTGCCGCCACCGCCGCCCGTACCGCTTCCGCCGGTGCCACTCCCGCCCGTACCGCTCCCGCCCGTACCGCTCCCGCCGCCCGCGAGGACGCCGAGCAGGTCCTCCGCGAGCTCGGCCTTGAGCAGGCCGTTGGCCAGGGCGCGGTCAGCCGTCGTACGGGCCAGGGCCAGATAGCCGGCGACCGCGCCGGGCGCGTGCTCCCGCAGCTGCGCGACGTGCGCGGCGACCGTCCCCGCGTCGCCGCGGGCGACCGGGCCCGTCAGCGCCGCGTCGCCCGAGCGCAGGGCGTTGTCGAGGGCGGCGCCGAGCAGCGGGCCGAGCATCTTGTCGGGCGCCGCGACGCCCGCGGTGCGCAGCAGGTCCATCGACTGGGCGACCAGCGTGACCAGGTAGTTCGAGCCGATGGCGAGCGCCGCGTGGTACAGCGGCCTGGCCTCCTCCGCGATCCACTCGGGCTCGCCGCCCATCTCGATGACCAGCGCCTGCGCCGCGAGTCGCAGCTCCTCGGGCGCCGTCACGCCGAACGAGCAGCCCGCGAGCCGCTGCACGTCCACCGACGTGCCGGTGAACGTCATCGCCGGGTGCAGCGCGAGCGGCAGCGCGCCCGCGCGCAGCGCCGGGTCGAGGACCCGGGCCCCGTACCGCCCCGAGGTGTGCACGAGCAGTTGCCCCGGCCGTACGGCCCCGGTCTGCGCGAGGCCTTCGACGAGGCGCGGCAGCGCGTCGTCCGGCACGGTCAGCAGCACGAGCTCCGCGCGGGCCAGGACCTCGTCGGGGGTGACGAGCGGCACGTCGGGCAGCAACTCGGCGGCGCGCCGCCGGGAGGCGTCGGAGACCCCGGACACGGCGACCGGGCGGTGTCCCGCGAGGGCGAGGGACGCGGCGAGCGCGGGGCCCACCCGCCCCGCGCCGACGACGCCGACCGTCAGCCGGGCGGGCCGGTCCCTGGGATCGAGGGGTTCCTTGGGTGGTGTGGGATTCACGCGGCGGGGCCTTCCGTTCCAGTCCTCGGTGGGTACCGGACGTTTTCCGCCATGCTACGCCAGCGCCTCCCGCCGTCCCCTGCCTGTGAAAAACCCTTGGCCGGGCTCGGCCCGCCGGACGATGATGCGCCCCATGGACCACACGAACGAGCAGGTGGGACCGGCGCGGCCGGCTGACGGGGAGGCGTTCGCCGCGCGCAGGCGCGCCGCCTTCCGCGGCGCCCGGCAAACGCTGCGCGACGGGTACGGCGCGACGCTGCGCGACCGCCTCGGGCGGCTCGCCGCCGAAGCGGCCGCCGTGCACGACCTCGACGAGCCCGCCGACCGCTACGGGGACGGCGTCGTGGCCGCGCTGGAGAAGCGCGTCGCGGACCTTCTCGGCTTCCCGGCAGCCGCGTTCTTCCCCACCGGCACCATGGCGCAGCAGGTCGCGCTGCGCTGCTGGGCCGGGCGCACCGGCAACCCCGTCGTGGCGCTGCACCCGCTGGCCCATCCCGAGATGCACGAGGAGGGGGCGCTCGCCGCGGTGAGCGGGCTGCGGACCGCGCACCCGACGCGCGAGCCCCGGCTGCCGACGGCGGACGAGGTGCGGGACCTCGGGGAGCCCTTCGGGACGCTGATGCTGGAACTGCCGCTGCGCGACGCGGGGTTCGTCCTGCCTGCCTGGGGCGAACTGACGGCCGTCGTGGCCGCGGCGCGCGAGCGGGACGCCGTGGTGCACTTCGACGGCGCGCGCCTGTGGGAGGCCACCACCCGCCTCGGCCGGCCGCTCGCCGAGGTCGCGGGCCTCGCGGACAGCGTCTACGTGTCGTTCTACAAGTCACTCGGCGGGCTCTCGGGTGCGGCGCTCGCGGGCCCCGAGGACCTGATCGCCGAGGCGGTCTCCTGGCGGCACCGCTACGGCGGCACCCTCTACGAGCAGTCCCCCGCGGCCCTCTCCGCGCTGGCCGGCCTGGCGAACGTGCTGCCGCGGCTGCCGCTCCACGTCGCCCACGCGGGCGTCGTGGCCGCGGCGATCGCCGGGGCGTTCGCCGCGGCGCCCGGTGTGCCCTTCTTCCGGGTGCACCCCGATCCGCCGCACACCCAGGAGTTCCAGGTGTGGCTGCCGTTCGCGCCCGACGTGCTGACGGAGGCCGCGGTCGTCCAGGCCGAGGAGACCGGGGCGGTCCTGTTCGCCCAGTCGTGGCAGTCCTGCGCCGTGCCCGGCCTCGCGCTGACGGAGGTGTCCCTCGGCGAGCCCGCCCTCGCCTGGTCCCCGGAGGAGGTGCGCGAGGCCGCCGCGGACTTCGCCCGCCGCGCGGTCGCGCTCGCGGCCCGCGCGTAGATCCGGGTCGGGCCGCCGCCCGCGGTGGGTCAGGCCGCGCCGCCGCCCGCGCGCACCAGGCCCGTCTCGTAGGCGAGGACGACGACCTGGACGCGGTCGCGCAGGCCGAGCTTGGTGAGGATGCGGCCCACGTGGGTCTTGACCGTCGCCTCGGAGACGAAGAGGCGGCCCGCGATCTCGCCGTTCGACAGGCCCTGCGCGACCAGCAGCAGCACCTCGCGCTCCCGCTCCGTGAGCCGCTCCAGGTCCTTGTGCCGGGGCTCGGGCGCGCCGCTCGGCAGCATCGGCGAGAACCGGTCGAGCAGACGGCGCGTGGTGGAGGGCGCCACGACCGCGTCGCCGCTGTGCACGGACCTGATCGCGCTCAGCAGCTCGCCGGGCGGCACGTCCTTCAGCATGAAGCCGCTCGCCCCCGCGTTGAGCCCGGAGAACGCGTACTCGTCCAGGTCGAACGTGGTGAGGATCAGCACCTTCGGCGCCTCGGGGCCCCCGGCGCGGATGCGGCGGGTGGCCTCCACGCCGTCGAGCCGCGGCATGCGCACGTCCATCAGCACCACGTCCGGCTCGGTGGTGCGCAGCAGTTCGAGCGCCTCCGCGCCGTCCCCCGCCTCCGCGACGACCTCCATGTCGGGCTGCGCCGCGAGCACCATGCGGAAGCCCGTGCGCAGCAGCGCCTGGTCGTCCACGAGCATCACGCGGATCGGTGCGTTCGGCATCTGCGGTGTCCCCATCTTCTCGGTGCGCTCGGTGCGGTCGGTGCGGTCGGTGCGGTCGGTGCGGTCGGTGCGCTGTACGGTGCCTGCCGGTACGGGCCGCACCGCTCAGCCCGCCGGTTTCAGCGGCAGCAGGGCGCTGATGCGGAACCCGCCGCCGGGGCGCGGCCCGGCGTCCAGGGTGCCGCCGACCATGCCGACGCGCTCGCGCATGCCGATCAGGCCCTGCCCGTGCCCGTCCGCGCCCCTGTCCTCCTGGAGCTCCGCGGGGGCGCCCCTGCCGTCGTCCTCGACGAGCAGCCCGAGCCCGTCGTCGAAGTAGACGAGCCGCACGCTGGCGCCGACGTCGGGCCCGCCGTGCTTACGGCTGTTGGTCAGCGCCTCCTGCACGATCCGGTACGCGGTGAGCTCGACGCCGCTCGGCAGCGGGCGCGGTGTCCCCTCGACCGTGAAGTCGACGGCGATGCCCGCCTGCCTGACCTGCTCGACCAGCACCTCGATCTGCTCGACGTCGGGCTGCGGCACGTACTCGCTGCTCTCCTGGCCGTCGCCGGTGCGCAGCACGCCCAGCAGGCGGCGCATCTCCGCGAGCGCCTGCCTGCCCGTGCCCGAGATGGTCTCCAGCGCCTGCTTGGCCTGGTCGGGCGCCCCGTCGAGGACGTACGCGGCACCGTCCGCCTGGACCACCATCACGGAGACGTTGTGCGCGACGACGTCGTGCAGCTCCCGCGCGATCCTGGCGCGCTCGGCCGCCACGGCGACCTTCGCCTGCGCCTCCCGCTCCTTCTCCAGCCGGGTCGCGCGCTCGACCAGCTGGTCGAAGTAGGCGCGGCGGGTGCGCATCGAGTCGCCGAGCACCCAGGCCAGCACGAACGGCACGGTCAGCACCAGCGTGAAGAAGAACCGGCCCGCCGTGCTGACGTCCGCCATCGGCCAGCGCACCTGCGCGACGGGCGCCGCGAGCACCCCGCCGACGAGCGCGAGCACCGAGGCCCACCGCCTGCCGCCCTGCGCGGCCACCGTGTAGATCGCGACGAGCAGCGCGAAGTCCGGGACGCTCGGCCGCACGTCGAGCGCCAGCTGGGAGAGGCCGAGCACGGCCGCGAGCACGAGCATCGCGTCGGGGACGACCCTGCGCAGCGCGACCACCACACCGAACAGCACGGAGAGCGCGATCGCGATCAGCCGCCCGGCCACCCCGTGCCCCACCTCGATCGCCCACAGCAGCGAGACCCCGAGGAGCACGGCAGCCCAGAAGCTGTCGACGCCCGTGGGGTGTCTGCGGAGGAAGTCGTAGAGGCGCTGCACGTGACCCAGCGTAGGGAGGCGGACAAGGCGAGGGGGTCAACCGGAGGGGCGATCCGGTCGGCGGAAGCGTACTCCCCAAGGTGGACACTTGGCCCGTGGCGAACGAGACGGCGGACGGCGGAGCGCGGGGCTGGCGGGCCGCGGCGGAATCCGCCCTCTACGGCCGGGACGGCTTCTACCTGCGCTCAGGGCCCGCCGCCCACTTCCGTACTTCGGTGCACGCGTCGCCGCTGTTCGCGGCGGCGGTGGCGCGGCTGCTCGCCGCGACGGCCGAGGCGCTCGGCGCGGACGCGGTGGACTTCGTGGACATGGCCGCCGGGCGCGGGGAGCTGGCCGCGGCCGTCGCAGGGGCAGGGGCAGGGGCGTGCGGGGACGCGGGGCCCGCCGTGCGGGTGTACGCCGTGGAGCGCGCGGCCCCGCCGCCCGGCCTCGACCCGCGGGTCGCCTGGTGCGCGCGGCCGCCGTCCGGGGCGACGGGGCTGCTGTTCGCCAACGAGTGGCTGGACAACGTGCCCGTGGACGTGGCGGAGGCCGGCGAGGACGGCGTGCCCCGGTACGTACGGGTGCACGGGGACGGCACCGAGGAGCCGGGCGACCCGGTCACCGGCGAGGACGCCGCGTGGCTCGCCAGGTGGTGGCCGCTCGCGGGCGCGGAGCCCGGCACCCGCGCGGAGATCGGCAGGCCGAGGGACGAGGCCTGGCGGGAGGCGGTGGGCTCGCTCGCCCGCGGCCTCGCGGTCGCCGTCGACTACGGGCACACGCGCGCCCGACGCCCGCCCTTCGGCACGCTCACCGGCTTCAGGGACGGCCGCGAGGTGCGTCCCGTCCCTGACGGGAGCTGCGACCTGACCGCGCACGTCGCGCTCGACTCGCTCGCGCCCCGCGCGGTCCGCGTGCCGCAGCGGACCGCGCTGCGCGCGCTCGGCGTCACCGGCGCCCGGCCCCCGCTCACCCTCGCGGGCACCGACCCCGCCGGGTACGTACGGGCACTGGCGCGCGCGGGCGAGGCGGCCGAGCTGACGGCGGCCGGCGGCCTCGGCGACTTCACCTGGGTGCTCCAGCCGGTCGGCCTCGGCCCCGACCCGCTGGCAGCCTTCGACGCGCTCGACGCGCTCGACGCGCTGGTGCCGGGGCTCACCGGGCGGGGCTGAGGCGGAGCGCGGACCCGGGGCCGCTCAGGCCGGAGCGCGCAGGCCCGTGCGCCGCTGAGACCGGAGCGCGGGCCCGGAGACCGCGGCGCGGGACCGGAGACCGCTGAGACCGGAGCGCGCAGGCCCGTGCGCCGCTGAGACCGGAGCGCGGGCCCGGAGACCGCGGCGCGGGACCGGAGACCGCTGGCACCGGAGCGCGCAGGCCCGTGCGCCGCTGAGACCGGGGCCCGGAGACCGGAGACCGCGGCGCGGGACCGGAGACCGCTGGCACCGGAGCGCGCAGGCCCGT
>NZ_BAABEP010000031.1:0-40969 GCF_039540215.1 Streptomyces tremellae | reverse complement strand
GCGCCGCTGAGACCGGGGCCCGGAGACCGGAGACCGGGGTCGGGGGCCGCCGGGGCCGCCGCCGGCCCTCTGCGAGACTGGGCCCATGACGGAAAGCACCGGCGCCACCACGACGACCGTCGGGATCGGCGGGGCGGCCGAGAGCACGGACATGGTGCTCAACATCGGGCCCCAGCACCCCTCCACGCACGGGGTGCTGCGGCTGCGGCTCGTCCTCGAAGGCGAGGTGATCAGGGCCGCGGAGCCGGTCATCGGCTACATGCACCGCGGCGCGGAGAAACTCTTCGAGGCGCGCGACTACCGGCAGATCGTGATGCTCGCCAACCGGCACGACTGGCTGTCCGCCTTCTCCAACGAACTCGGCGTCGTGGCCGCGGTCGAGCGGATGCTCGGCATGGAGGTACCCGAGCGCGCGGTGTGGGCGCGCACCCTCCTCGCGGAGCTGAACAGGGTCCTCAACCACCTCATGTTCCTCGGCTCCTATCCGCTGGAACTCGGCGGCATCACGCCCGTCTTCCACGCCTTCAGGGAGCGCGAGGAGCTCCAGAACGTGATGGAGGAGGTCTCGGGCGGCCGCATGCACTACATGTTCAACCGCGTCGGCGGCCTCAAGGAGGACCTGCCCGCGGGGTGGACGCGCCGCGCGCGGCACGCGGTCGGGGCCGTGCGGTCGCGGATGGACGTGTTCGACCGGCTCGTGCTCGGCAACGAGATCTTCCGGGGCCGCACCCGGGGCGTCGGCGTCCTCGCGCCGGAGACCGTGCAGGCCTACGGCGTCACCGGGCCCATCGCCCGCGCCTCAGGCGTCGATTTCGACCTGCGCCGCGACGAGCCGTACCTCGCGTACGGCGAACTCGCCGACGTGCTCACGGTGGTGACCCGCCAGGAGGGCGACTGCCTCGCCCGCTTCGAGTGCCTGCTCGAACAGACCCACAACGCCCTCGCCCTCGCCGACGCCTGCCTCGACCGGCTCGACGACCTGCCGCAGGGGCCCGTCAACCAGCGGCTGCCGAAGGTACTCAAGGCGCCGGAGGGCCACACGTACGCCTGGACGGAGAACCCGCTCGGCGTCAACGGCTACTACCTGGTGTCCAAGGGCGAGAAGACGCCCTACCGGCTGAAGCTGCGCTCGGCGTCCTTCAACAACATCCAGGCGCTCACCGAACTGCTGCCCGGCACCCAGGTCGCCGACATGGTGGCGATCCTGGGGTCCCTCTTCTTCGTGGTCGGAGACATCGACAAGTAGGGCCGGCGCCAAGGCCGACCAGCGGCCGAGCCGGACGCCGGGCGGGCGGCCGGGCGGCCGGGCCGCTCAGGACCCCAACGCGCTGCGCAGGCCGCCCATTTCGAGCTGCTCGGTGTCGTCGTGCTCGGTCAGGTCGATGACCTCGCTGCCCACCGCGTCGATGACCTCGCTGCCGTCCGCGTGGCCGGCGGGCCCGCCGCCGTCGGCACCGTCAGGGCCCTCCGCGGCCTCGGCGCCACGCGCCGCACGGCCGCCGTCGCGCGAGCCCGCCTCCGGGTGGTCGCGGCCGCCGTCCCGGTCGGCCTCCGCCGTGCGGCCGCCGTGCTGGGTGCCGAAGAAGTCGAACCCGCTGCCGCCGGGCCGCTGTTCCGGCCGGTGCCCGGCGCGCCGCGCGTACGGCACGATCGAGGACGGCGTCGCGGCCCTGCGCGCGGGCAGGGCCGGGCGCGGCGCGCAGGGCGCGTCCTGCGGCTGCGCGCCCCGCGCCGACTCCCGTGCCGCCGCGGGCTGTTCGCCCGGACCCGCGGGCCCCTCGGACGCGCCTCGCGGCGCCACCGTCCTGGCGCCGCCGTCCGCCGGGCCCGGGGCCGCCTCCACCGGGCGCCGCGCGCGGGGCGCGGGCAGCGCGGCCTGTCGGGCGCCGTTGGCGGCCAGTTCGTCCAGGGCCTTGCTCGCCATCAGGTACGCCGAGGGGGTCGGCGTGCCGCCCGCCGCGAGCGCCTTCGGCTCGGCCGACGCCCCGATCGCCAGCCTGCGGCGCCCTTCGAGCGCGCTGGCGCGCTCCGTCTCCGCCGTCGCGTACCGGCGCAGCAGGGCCGCGTGCTCGCCGCGCAGCCTGGCCAGTTCGACGCGCTTGGACCGCAGCTTGGCCTCAAGGCGGCTGCGGATCTCCCGCGCCTCGTCGACGTCGGACTCGAGCTCCGCGACGCGCTCCTCCGCCTTCCACTGGTCGCTCTCGCGGGCCCGCGTAAGACCTGCGACCCTGCGGCCCGCCTCCCGGTCCCAACTCCGCATCAGACAGGCGGCGGTGACGGCGGCCGCACCGGCGACCGCGGTGACGCCCCGCAGTACGAGCGGATCGGCGACGGCCCAGACGCCTCCCGCGCACGCGACGGCGAGCACGGCGACGGCAGCCGGCGGCAGGAGTTTGTGGAGGGGCGGGGAGTGGCGGTGGCGTCCATGCGGCATGGCTCGAAATTTACCGCGCCGATGGGCCGAACGGGTGGCGCGGGTCGCAAGTTTGCCCCGGCGTTTTCGGGACCTTCACCCGGGCCCTGTCGAACCCGTACGCCCCCGCTCGCCGCGGCGGGCCGTACCCGCGCCCGTGCCCTCAGCCGATCCGCTGCCCCAGCCACACCAGCGCGGGCGGGATCTCCCGCTTCCAGGTGTTGTAGTTGTGGCCGCCGCTCGGCAGGACGATCGAGGACACCCGCGCCGGCGCCCTCACCGCCCTGATGAACTCCCGTGTGGCCCGGAGGTTGGTCTCACCGTGCAGGGTGCTCGTCACCAGGAGGGAAGTGGCGGGCGGTGTGCGGTGGCGCAGCAGCCACATCAGGTCGGCGTCGTGGCGCAGCGCCTCGTCGCCGTGGAACAGGTCGCCCGTGGTGGGGTCCTCGGCCGCGCGGTAGTACGCGGCGAGCCCGACGGCGGCGCCGAAGTCCTCCGGGTGGTGCATCGCGATCTTCAGCGCGCAGTAGCCGCCGGTGGAGTCCCCGATGATCCCCCAGTGCGTCAGCCCAGGCCCCACCCGGTAGGAGTGCGTGACGACGTCGGGGATGTCCTTCGCGAGGTACGTCTCGGTGCGCGGCCCGTGCGGCACGTCGACGCACTCGGTGTCGCGCGGCGGCGCCACGGTCGGCCGCAGCATCACCAGCACCATCGGCTCCATGTGGTGCGCCGCGGCCTGGGCCCTGGCGATCGCCGGGTAGTCGAGCCGGGAGACCAGCGCCTGCGCCGCGCCCGGGTAGCCCGTCAGCACGATCGCGGCGGGGAACAGCCGGTGCCGGTACGCCGGCTGGAAGTACTGCGGCGGCAGGTACACGTACGCGGAGCTGACGATGTGGCTGCGCGGCCCCGCGATCGCGGTCTGCCGCACCAGTCCGACGCGCGCCGCGTCCGAGCCGCGCGGCAGCCCGGCGTCGACGGGCCGCTGCGCGTCGGTGACGGCGCCCGTCGGGTCGGTGTCGTGCACCAGTACGGTGCCCGTCCCGGTCTCCCGCCCGAGCAGGTCGTCCCACGACGCGTAGAACAGGAAGGACCGGTTGACGACGAGGGCGACAGCGGCGAACACCGCGACCTGCGTGGCGAGGAGCAGACCCGCCCGCCCCGCGACCTGGCGCACTCCGGGGCGCGCGAGGCGCGGCCAGCGCCACACCGTGAGCACGAACAGGACGACGGCCGCGAGGACCGCGACGCCCAGAACCTTGTGGCTGGTCAGACCCATGGGCTTGGCTCTCCTCCTCGGTGAACTTCCCGGCCGACTGAACCCTCCCGCTCAAAGCCCCGTCCTAGGGGGCGCGGGCCGGTCCGCCCGCCGCTTCGCGGCCAGGGACCGAGCAGCACGACCACCGGACGAACCTTGGGAAGCGATGGCTGTGCCGGTAGATGGGGACAAATCAGTATCGGTTCCACGGAAGGCCGCCGACGCAGGACAGAGCGGCAGCACCGACGTGGCCGGGCGGGCCGGGAACGGCGGGGCCCCGGGCGCCGGTACGGCCTCCCGCGCCGCGGGCGGCGGGCCCGCGCGCCGCTGGGCGCCGTGGCCCGCGCCCCGTACGGTGCCGTCGCTGATCGGCACGGCCTGCACCCTGATCGCGCTCGTCAACATCGCGTCCGGGGTCTTCCCCCGGTTCCGGCACAGCAGGATGCACGCGCTCGCCGAGGTCCTGCCCGGCGCGCTCGGGCCGTTCGCCGCCGCGCTCGCGGTCAGCGTCGGCGTGCTGCTCCTGTTCCTCGCGCACGGCCTCAAGCGGCGCAAGCGGCGGGCCTGGCGCGCCGCGGTGGTGCTGCTGCCCGCGGGCGCCGTGGGCGAGCTGGTCTACCGGCACTCGCCGCTCGGCGCGCTGCTCTCGCTGCTGCTGCTCGCCCCGCTGATCGCGCACCGGGCGCAGTTCGCCGCGCTGCCCGACCCGCGCGGCCGGTGGACGCCCCTGACCAACTTCCTGCTGATGGGCGCGGCCTCGGTCGGCATCGGGCTGATCGTGGTCAGCGCGCACCCGCACCGCACGGTCGGCAGCCCCGGCTTCACCGCCCGCCTCGAACACGTGCTGTTCGGCCTGGTCGGCGTCGAGGGCCCGGTCGCCTACCGCGGTCCAGCCGACAGCGTCGTCGCGTACACCCTCGGCTCGCTGGGCCTCGTCACCGCCCTGAGCACGGTCTATCTGGCGCTGCGGCCCGAGCAGCCGGCGGCGCGGCTCGGCGAGGAGGACGAGCGGCGGCTGCGGGAGCTGCTCGCCCGGCACGGCGGGCGCGACTCGCTCGGCCACTTCGCCCTCAGGCGGGACAAGGGCGTCGTCTTCTCGCCCAGCGGCAAGGCCGCCGTCTGCTACCGCGTCGTCTCCGCGGTGATGCTCGCGAGCGGCGACCCGATCGGGGACGTGGAGGCGTGGCCCGGCGCGATCGAGCGGTTCATGGAGACCGCGGAGGCGCACTCGTGGATCCCCGCCGTGATGGGGTGCAGCGAGACCGGCGGCGAGGTGTGGACCCGCGAGACCGGTCTCGACGCGCTGGAGCTCGGCGACGAGGCGGTGGTCGAGGTGGCCGGCTTCTCCCTGGGCGGGCGCGCGATGCGCAACGTGCGGCAGATGGTCAAGCGCGTGGAGCGCGCCGGGTACGAGACCCGGGTGCGCCGCGTACGGGACGTGCCGGAGGCCGAGCTCGACCGGATCAGGCGCGCAGCCGCCGACTGGCGCGGCGGCGGCACTGAGCGCGGCTTCTCCATGGCGCTCGGCCGGATCGGCGACCCGGCGGACGGCGACGCGGTGCTCGCCACCGCGCACCGGGCCGAGCCGGGCCACGGCGCGGACCAGGGCCCGTACGGCGACCTCAGGGGTGTCCTGCACTTCGTCCCGTGGGGCGAGGACGGGATCTCCCTCGACCTGATGCGCCGCGACCGGGCCGCCGACCCTGGCCTCAACGAGTTGCTGATCGTGGCGACGCTCGGCGCGGCCGAGGCGCTCGGGGTGCGGCGCGCGTCGCTGAACTTCGCGATGTTCAGGTCCGTGCTCGCCCGGGGCGAGCGGCTCGGCGCCGGGCCGGTGCTGCGCGGCTGGCGCGCCACCCTGGTGTTCCTGTCCCGGTGGTTCCAGATCGAGTCGCTGTACCGCTTCAACGCGAAGTTCCAGCCGCGCTGGGAGCCGCGCTTCCTGATCTTCCGCCGTGGCCGCGACCTGCCGAGGATCGGCTTCGCCGCGATGCAGGCCGAGGGCTTCCTCACCCTGCCGCGGCGCGCCGCGGGGGCCAGGCCCTGCGCCCACCTCGCCCCTGCCGACGGCGAAGGCGCCCCGCGGGGCGCGCCCCCCGCCGCCCGCACGCCGGCCCGCACCGGCGGCGGCCCCCGCCCCCTGAGCCGCCGGTGAGCCGCCCCTGAGCCGCCCGCGCCCGCAGGAGCTGCGGGCGCGGGCGCAGCATCTAGGGTGGGTCCATGAGCACCACGACGACGCGCGGACGTGGCACGGTCCAGGGGCTGCCCGAGTGGGACCGGTGTGCGGTCATGGGCGTCGTCAATGTGACGCCCGACTCCTTCTCGGACGGCGGGCGCTTCTTCGACACCACGGCCGCCGTCAAGCACGGGCTCGACCTGGTCGCGCGGGGCGCCGACCTGGTGGACGTCGGCGGCGAGTCGACCCGCCCCGGCGCCAGCCGGGTGGACGAGGACGAGGAGCTGCGGCGGGTGCTGCCCGTCGTGCGGGGCCTGGCCTCCGAGGGCGTCGTCGTCTCCGTCGACACCATGCGGGCCGGGGTCGCGGAGCGCGCGGTGGAGGCGGGGGCCGTCCTCGTCAACGACGTGAGCGGCGGGCTCGCCGACCCGGCGATGGTGCCCGTGGTCGCCGCGGCGGCCGTCCCGTTCGTCATCATGCACTGGCGGGGCTTCAGCGCCGACATGAACGCCCGCGCCGTGTACGGGGATGTGACCGCGGAGGTCGTCGCCGAGCTGCGGCAGCGGATGGACGCGGTGGTCGACGGGGGGATCAGTCCCGAACTCCTCGTCGTCGACCCCGGGCTCGGCTTCGCCAAGCGCGCCGAGCACGACCTCGAACTCCTGGCCCGCCAGGACGAACTGCGGGCGCTCGGCAGGCCGCTGCTGGTCGCCGCGTCCCGCAAGCGGTTCCTCGGCCGGGTACTCGCGGGCGACGAGGGCGCGCCGCCGCCCGCGCGCGAGCGCGACGCGGCCACGGCCGCGGTCTCCGCGATCGCCGCGTCGGGCGGTGCCTGGGCGGTCCGGGTGCACGCCGTACGGGCCACGGCGGACGCCGTACGGGTCGCCCGCGCGATCGAGGGCGCGGTCAGGCCGCCCCGTGCGCACACCCCGGCGAGAGGCACCAGGTGAGCGAGGGCCGCGGGGCGCCACCCACAGAACGCGAGCGGGTGGAGCGTGCCAACACCGACTTCTACGAGGCGATGGAGCGCGGCGACCTTGAGGCGCTGTCCGCGCTGTGGCTCGGCGAGGGCGACGACGGGGCCGACGGCGCCGAGGACGTGACGCCCTCCTGCGTCCACCCCGGCTGGCCGCTGCTGACCGGCCGCGGCGAGGTACTCCGCTCGTACGCGCTGATCATGGCGAACACCGAGTACATCCAGTTCTTCCTGACCGACGTCACGATCGCGGTGGCCGGCCGTACGGCACTGGTCACCTGCACGGAGAACATCCTCAGCGGCGCCCCCGCCGAGGAGGGCTCCGAGCTCGGCCCGCTGGTGGGCCAGCTGGTCGTCGCGACCAACGTGTTCCGCCGCGCGGACGGCGGCTGGAAGCTGTGGTCGCACCACGCGTCACCGGTCCTTGCGGAGAGCGAAGGGGACGACGAGCCGCCCGAGGCCGAACCATCCTCCTGAGTGGGCGGACGCCGCGAAGGGATTGGCCGCACTGAGCACGGGGTAGGGGCGCCGCTACCCCCGGCTACCGCGGGCCCCGCGAGCGGGAGCTGTCCGTGCCCGACGGTAGATTCGAACGTGGGTGCCCGGCCCGCCCGCACGCGGCCGGTCCCCGCCGACCGACGACAGCAGGAGTGATTCGCGTGGATCGTGTCGCGCTGCGCGGCCTCAGGGCCCGTGGGCACCACGGTGTCTTCCCCCGTGAGCGGGAGGAGGGCCAGACCTTCATCGTGGACGTGGTGCTCGGTCTCGACACCCGCCCGGCCGCGGCGGAGGACGATCTGGCGAAGACCGTGCACTACGGCATCGTCGCCGAGGAGGTCGTCGCCGTCGTCACGGGCGACCCGGTCGACCTCATCGAGACGCTGGCCGAGCGCATCGCGCAGCAGTGCCTGAAGCACGACGGCGTGCACGAGGTGGAGGTGACGGTCCACAAGCCGGACGCGCCCATCACCGTGCCCTTCGACGACGTGACCATCACCATCACCCGGAGCCGAGTATGAGCACGCACGACACGCGGGGCACGGGCCCCGCGGCCAGCGACCCGACCGTGCAGCCGGTGCCCGCCTCGGTCATCGCGCAGGTCGACGCGGCCGACCTCACCCTGTCCAACCCGAAGCGTGCGGTGATCGCGCTCGGCTCCAACCTGGGCAACCGCCTGGAGACCCTCCAGGGCGCGGTGGACGCCCTGGAGGACACCCCTGGTGTCCGCGTCAAGGCGGTCTCCCCCGTCTACGAGACGGAGCCGTGGGGCGTGGAGCCCGGCAGCCAGCCCTCGTACTTCAACGCGGTGGTGGTCGTGAAGACGACCCTGCCGCCGGCGTCGCTGCTGGAGCGCGGCCACGCCATCGAGGAGGCCTTCGACCGGGTGCGCGAGGAGCGCTGGGGCCCGCGCACGATCGACGTCGACATCCTCGCGTACGGGGACGTCGTCTCGGACGACCCGGGCCTCACCCTGCCCCACCCGCGGGCCCATCAGCGGGCCTTCGTCCTCGCGCCGTGGCACGACGTGGACCCGGAGGCCGTGCTGCCGGGGCAGGGCGCCGTGACGGAGCTGCTGACGGGCGTCGGGCAGGAGGGCGTCATGGCCCGTGTCGACCTGGAACTCCGTCTGCCGGAATAGTCGTTAGGCTCGGCAGGGACCTGGCGGCATATTTCTGAAGGGCGGCTCTCCGGGTGAGGCAGTTGCGGATCGGCGTCCTCGCCGGGCTCCTGGTGACGGTCGGTGTGCTCGCGTGGGGCGGGGCGCGCCTGTGGGACTCGTTCGGGACGCTGCCGAGCGTCCCGGCGGGCGCGCCCATCGTGCTGGCGGCGATCGCGGTGATCCTGCTGGCGACCGCCCTGTCGATCAGGGCGCGGCTGCGCGCCCAGCGCGAGCGGCGCCCCGAGGCGAAGGGCGTCGATCCGCTGGTCGCCGCGCGCGCGGTCGTCTTCGGGCAGGCGGCGGCGCTGGTCGCCGCGCTGGTCGCGGGGATGTACGGGGGCACGGGCGTCTTCCTGCTGACCCAGCTGTCCATCCCCGCCCGGCGCGACCAGGCGATCTACGCCGGCTTCTCGCTGCTCGCGGGGATCGGGATCATCGCGGCCGCCGTCTTCCTCGAACGGGTCTGCAAGCTGCCCGACGACCCCGAGGGCCCCGGTGGTGACGGCGACCGCTCCACCGGCAGCCGCGCCTGACCCGGCACCGGGCGCACGGCCCGGCACCGCGCCGCCGGCCCGGTCCCCGTACGGCGGACCCGGTCCCGTAGGACGGGCTCGCCGCGCACGGCGGCGCGACCGCGTCCCGTACGGGCTCAGTGCGACAGGATCAAACTCATGGCCTCGGCGCGCGTCGTGGCGTCGCGCAGCTGGCCGCGCACCGCGGACGTGATGGTCTTCGAGCCGGGCTTGCGGATGCCGCGCACCGACATGCACATGTGCTCGGCCTCGATCACCACGATCGCGCCGCGCGCCTCCAGGATGCGCACCAGGGAGTCGGCGACCTGCGTGGTGAGGCGCTCCTGGACCTGCGGGCGGCGTGCGTAGACGTCCACGAGACGGGCCAGCTTCGACAGGCCCGTGATCTTGCCGCTGACCGCGGGGATGTAGCCGACGTGCGCGACGCCGTGGAACGGCAGCAGGTGGTGCTCGCACAGCGAGACGATCTCGATGTCCTTGACCAGCACCATCTCGTCGTGGCCGAGGTCGAACGTCGTCGTCAGGACGTCCTCGGGCTCCTGCCACAGGCCCGCGAGGATCTCCTTGTACGCGCGCGCGACCCGCCCCGGCGTGGCCCGCAGCCCCTCGCGGTCCGGGTCCTCGCCTATCGCGACGAGCAGCTCCCGCACCGCGTTCTCGGCGCGCTTCTCGTCGAACTCGCCGATCGGGCCCTCGCCGTCCAGCGTCACCGGGTCCGTCATGTGTTGCCTCGATCCTTTGTCACATGGTGTACGTGGTGCACGTGGTGCACATGCGCGCTTCTGGTTGTCCGCACATGAAGAATGCCGCGCCCCTCAGGCTAGGCCGCATGACCTGGAACCTGGGGGGGCGCGGCAGACATTCCGGACCGGACGTGTCCGGTCCCACATCCGTCACCCGCCTGCGGGCGTCACCCGTTGTCGGGGCGCTCCTCGGGGACCTGCTCCGCCGGGGCGTCGGTGCCCTTCGTCAGCGAGGCGGCCCCATTGCCGTTGGCGCCCGAGACGCCGTTGGTGAGCGCCAGCTCCTTCGGCGAGAGCACCGGCGGCCTGGTCGACGGCGTGCGCCGCGCCGAGCCCGTCCATGCGGGCCGCATGGGCCGCTTGACGACGGTGGAGAAGATCTGCGCGATCTCCTCCTTGCCGAGGGTCTCCTTCTCCAGCAGCGCCAGCACGAGGTTGTCGAGGACGTCCCGGTTCTCCACCAGGATCTCCCACGCCTCGTTGTGCGCCGTCTCGATGAGCTTCTTGACCTCTTCGTCGACGAGCGCCGCGACCTCTTCCGAGTAGTCGCGCTGGTGGCCCATCTCACGGCCGAGGAAGGGCTCGCTGTTGTCGCCGCCGAACTTGATGGCGCCGAGCCGCTCCGTCATGCCGTACTGCGTGACCATCGCCTTGGCCGTGGAGGTGGCCTTCTCGATGTCGTTCGCCGCGCCGGTGGTCGGGTCGTGGAAGACCAGCTCCTCCGCCGCGCGCCCGCCCAGCATGTACGCGAGCTGGTCGAGCATCTCGTTGCGCGTGGTGGAGTACTTGTCCTCGTCGGGCAGGACCATCGTGTAGCCGAGGGCCCGGCCTCTGGACAGGATCGTGATCTTGTGGACCGGGTCGGAGTTCGGAGAGGCCGCCGCGACCAGGGCGTGTCCGCCCTCGTGGTACGCGGTGATCTTCTTCTCCTTCTCCGACATGATCCGGGTCCGCTTCTGCGGGCCCGCCACCACGCGGTCGATGGCCTCGTCGAGGGAGTGGTTGTCGATCAGCTTCTTGTCCGAGCGCGCCGTCAGCAGCGCCGCCTCGTTCAGCACGTTCGCCAGGTCGGCGCCGGTGAAGCCGGGCGTACGGCGGGCGACCGCGCTGAGGTCGACGTCGGGCGTGACCGGCTTGCCCTTCTGGTGGACCTTGAGGATTTCGAGGCGGCCCTGCATGTCGGGCCGGTCGACGGCGATCTGCCGGTCGAAGCGGCCGGGGCGCAGCAGCGCGGGGTCGAGGATGTCCGGCCTGTTGGTGGCGGCGATCAGGATGACGCCGCCCTTCACGTCGAAGCCGTCCATCTCAACGAGCAGCTGGTTCAGCGTCTGCTCGCGCTCGTCGTGCCCGCCGCCGAGGCCCGCGCCGCGGTGCCGGCCCACGGCGTCGATCTCGTCGACGAAGACGATCGCCGGGGCGTTCGCCTTGGCCTGCTCGAACAGGTCGCGCACCCGGGAGGCACCGACACCGACGAACATCTCCACGAAGTCGGAGCCCGAGATCGAGTAGAACGGCACGCCCGCCTCGCCCGCGACGGCGCGCGCGAGGAGCGTCTTGCCCGTTCCCGGCGGGCCGTACAGCAGCACGCCCTTGGGGATCTTGGCGCCCACGGCCTGGAACTTCGCCGGCTCCTGGAGGAACTCCTTGATCTCCTGGAGCTCCTCGACGGCCTCGTCGGAACCCGCGACGTCGGAGAACGTCGTCTTCGGGGTGTCCTTGGTGATGAGCTTCGCCTTGGACTTCCCGAACTGCATGACGCGCGAGCCGCCGCCCTGCATCTGGTTCATCAGGAAGAGGAACACCACGACCAGCAGCACGAACGGCAGCAGCGAGAGCACCACCGAGAGGAACGGGCTCTGCTTCGAGGGCGAGACCGTGTATCCCTTGTCGATCTGACCGGCGTTGAACTTCTGCTGGAGCTCCTTGGCCAGCGTGGAACCCTGGCTCCCGATGTAGCTGGCCTGGATCTTGTCGCTGCCCGCGACCTTCTGGCCGTTCTTGAGATCGACCTTGATGACTTGATCGTCGCCAGTGGTCAGCTTGACCTGGTCGGCCTGGTTCTTGTCGATCGCCTGAACGACCTGGCCGGTGTCCACCGTCTTGTAGCCGCCTCCAGTGGAGACGACATTCATCAACACGACCACGGCGAGGACGGCCAGCACGATCCACATGACCGGCCCACGGAAGTATCGCTTCACGTCCATCCATACGAGGCGGTGACGCCCCGTCCCTCCTGCCCGTAGGTAAATGCTGCTGTGAGAAAAGACTGTTCTTCGGACGGTACCCCAGCGTCGGCCCTACCGGCCGCACGGTGCTGGTGACAAACGCGTCCTCCCCTGCTCCAACGCGGGGACGGCTGGAGTGGTTCCCGGCTCAACAATGATGTGTCCGCATCACTGCCCCAGAGGGGGCCGCGGGACCGGGACGGGACGCTCCGCTCCTGGTCAGCCGCCGTAGACATGCGGCGCGAGCGTCCCCACGAAGGGCATGTTGCGGTACTTCTCAGCGTAGTCGAGCCCGTATCCGACGACGAAGGCGTTCGGAATGTCGAACCCGATCCACTTCACGTCGATGGCGACCTTTGCGGCATCCGGCTTACGCAGCAGGGTGCAGACCTCAAGCGACGCGGGCTCCCGCGAGCCGAGGTTCGACAGCAGCCAGGACAGGGTCAGGCCCGAGTCGATGATGTCCTCGACGATCAGGACGTGCTTGCCCTTGATGTCGGTGTCCAGGTCCTTGAGGATGCGCACGACACCCGAGGACTGGGTGCCCGCGCCGTAGGAGGAGACGGCCATCCAGTCCATCGTGACCGGGGTGGACAGCGCGCGGGCCAGGTCCGCCATCACCATCACGGCGCCCTTGAGCACTCCGACCAGGAGAAGGTCCTTGCCCGCGTACTCCGCGTCGATCTTCGCAGCCAGCTCGGCGAGCTTCGCGTCGATCTCTTCCTTGGTGATGAGCACCGACTGGAGGTCGGTGCCCAGGTCCGTCTGGTCCACCACAATCACTTTCGTCGTCCGGCGTCCGCTGGCCGGCCTGATCAGCCCTGCCGGAGGACCAGTCTGCCACCCTGCCTCAGCGCCTCGACGCGCCCGGGGAGGTTGATGCCCGACTGCCCGCGCCAGCCCGTGATCAGGCGGTCCACCTCCTCGATGTGCCGCGCGAACAGCGAACCCGCGGGCGCGCCCGCCGTGATGGCCGCCTTGCGCAGCACCCTGCGGCGCACGGCCGGCGGCAGCGCGAACAGCTTCTCGACCTCCAACTGCCCCGCGTCGTCGCGGACGGTGGACTCCGCGTCGGCCGCCCACGCGTCCAGCGCGTCGGCGTCGTCCCTGGAGAGCTGCGCCGTACGGGCAAGGGCCTCCACGACCCCCTTCCCGAGGGCCTTCTCCAGGGCCGGCAGGCCCTCCTGGCGCAGCCGCGAACGGGTGTAGGCGGGGTCCGCGTTGTGCGGGTCGTCCCAGACGGGGATGGACTGGGCGAGGCAGGCCGTGCGGACGGTCTGGCGGTCGAGTTGGAGGAAGGGGCGGCGGTAGCGGCGCCCGGCGCCCGAGACGGCGGCCATGCCGGAGAGTGAGCGGATGCCGGAGCCGCGCGCGAGGCCGAGGAGGACGGTCTCGGCCTGGTCGTCGCGGGTGTGGGCGAGGAGGACCGCGGCGGCGCCGTGGCGCTCGGCCGCGGAGTCGAGGGCGCCGTAGCGCGCGTCGCGCGCGGCGGCCTCCGGTCCGCCGTCGCGGCCGACGGAGACGGCGACGGACTCGACGGGGTCGAGGCCGAGGGCGGTGAGGCGGGCGACGACCTCGGCGGCGCGGATGTCGGAACCGGACTGGAGGCCGTGGTCGACGGTGACACCGCCGGCCCTGACGCCGAGCTTGGGCGCTTCGAAGGCGAGGGCGGAGGCGAGGCCCATGGAGTCGGCGCCGCCCGAGCAGGCGACCAGTACGAGGGGGGCGCGGCGGTCGCAGGGGCCGGTCCCGCGGGAGGCGGCGGACGCGGCGGACGCGCAGTGGGCGGCGCGTGCGGAGTGCGCGGAGTGTTCGGTGAGGATGTCGTGGAGAACGCGGCGGACCGCCAGGCGTATCGCCGCGACCGCAGGATGGGGACCCATGTCCGGTGCCCTTCATGAAAATGTGTCTACGGGGGGGTGACTCGGTCGTGTCCCCGGCGGGGCCGGGGCAGGTTCGTCACTGAGAGTGCGTCGATGGTGACAGAACCGAGGCAATACCCGAGCATCGCACGCCCAGCCAGTGCTTACGCTCCCTCGGACGGGTGATACCCGAGGCGTACATCTGCCACGCGCGCGCCCGCACACGCCCCCTCGGGCACCGGGCCGACGCCCGCCGGAACCGGCCGCGTCCCCGGGTGGGGCGCCCCCTACTGGGACCTGTGCACCCGCGCGACCCACTCCGCGGGGGCGGCGATCTCGGCCTTGGTGGGCAGCGTGTTCGGCGAGGTCCAGACGCGGTTGAAGCCGTCCATGCCGACCTCGTCGACCACGGCGCGGACGAACCGCTCGCCGTCGCGGTACTGCCGCAGCTTCGCGTCGAGGCCGAGGAGCCTGCGCAGCGCCTGGTCGAGGCGGCTCGCGCCGCGCGCCCTGCGCTGCTGGAACTTCTCCCTGATCTCGGCGACGCTCGGCACGACCTGCGGGCCCACGCCGTCCATCACATAGTCCGCGTGGCCTTCGAGCAGCGACATCACGGCCGTGAGACGGCCGAGCACCTCGCGCTGGCGGGGCGTCTGCACCAGCTCCACGATGCTGGGCGCCTCCTCCTCCGCGCCGCCGGCCTCCTCCTGGCGGTTGCCCACCACGGACTGGGCCGCCTTGGTGAGCCGCTCCAGCACCGTCGCGGGGTCCACGTCGGTCTCGCCGAGGAAGGACTGGATCTCGCCCTTCAGATGGTCCTTCAGCCACGGCACGCCGGTGAACTGGGTGCGGTGGGTCTCCTCGTGGAGCGTCACCCAGAGCCTGAAGTCGTGTGGCTCGACGTCGAGTTCGCGCTCGACGTGCACGATGTTCGGCGCGACGAGCAGCAGCCTGCCGCCGCCGTCCTCGCCCGCGGGCAGCTCGCGCCCCGCCGTCGCGAACGTCTCGTACTGGCCGAGGACGCGGGAGGCCATGAAGGACAGCAGCATGCCCAGCTCGACGCCCGTGACCTTGCCGCCGACCGCGCCGAACACGGCGCCGCCCGGCGTGCCCGACCTGCGCTCCTGCACCTTCTCGAAGAGGGGCTTGAGCAGCTCGCGGAAGCCCTCCACATTGGCCTTCACCCAGCCGGGCCTGTCCACCACGAGCACGGGCGTGTCCGCGGGTTCGTGCCCGTCCCGGACCATCCGCGTATAACCGCGCACGTGCTCCTCGGCCGCCTTCGCGTGCCGGCGCAGCTCGGCGACGATCTCCCGCGCCTCGTCCCTGGTGACCTCGGGACCCGGGCGCATGAGCCGGTTCGCGGTCGCCACCGCGAGATTCCAGTCGACCATCTCGGCACCACCGATGCTCGTCATGTCGTCAACCGTACGGGGTGACGGCCGCGTGCGGCGGGGTTCGGGTGCCCGGATTCGTCCCTGACATCCGCCCCGGGAGCGTGGGCGCGCCGTCGGGGCCCTCCCCTACGGGGCCGCGCCGCCGCCTACGGGGTCGCGCCGCCGCGCCCGCAGTCAGGGGAGGAGCGCCGCCGACGCCTGGTCGAGGGCCTGCTCCGCCGCGGTGGGCGAGGCGGTCGCGTCGGCCATGAAGGCGAAGGCGAGCAGCCTGCCGCTGGCGTCGACCACCGTGCCCGCGAGCGTGTTGACGCCCGTCAGGGTGCCCGTCTTGGCGCGGATCAGGCCCTCGGCCGGGGCCTGCCCAGGCCCGGTGTAGCGGTCGACGAGCGTGCCGGTGAAGCCCGCGACGGGCAGCCCGGTCAGCACGGGGCGCAACTCCGGGTGGTCAGGGTCGCCGTCGCGGGTCAGCAGCGAGGTCAGCAGGGCCGCCGTGACCTTGTCCTTGCGGTTGAGGCCGCTGCCGTCGGTGAACACGGTCCCGGCGAGCGGCATGCCGAGCTTCGCCAGGCGCTGCTTCACGGCCTTCGCGCCGCCGGCGAAGCTCGCGGGCAGGTGCGCGGCGAGCGCGGTCTGCCGCGCCATGGCCTCCGCGATGTCGTTGTCGCTCTCGGTCAGGGCACGCTCGATCAGGTCGGAGACGGGCGCCGACCAGCTGACGGCGAGGCGTCGCGCGCCCTTGGGCGCCTTCGCGGGGGCCGCCGCCTTGGTGGCGGTGATCCCACGGGCGCGCAGCTGCCGTACGAACTCCTCGGCCGCGGCGCCCGCCGGGTCGCCGCTGCGCGGGGCGGGCCCGCTGGTGGTCCTGTTGAGGCGGCCCTCGTTGAGCGTGAGGGCCATCACGGGCGCGATGTTGTCGTTGGGGCCGATCGGGTGCTGCCGCGGCCCCGAGTAGAGGGAGACGTCGTAGCCGAGCGCGACCTTCCTGACGCCCTTGGCCTTGAGGGCGCGTGCGGTGGAGTCGGCGAGCCTGCCGAGCGCCTTCGCGTCCAGGCCGGGGTCGCCGCCGCCCACCAGGGTGATGTGCCGGTCGCCCCGGCCCGCCACCACGGTGGTGGGGATGCGGTGGTCGGGGCCGACGGCCGAGAGCGCCGCCGTCATCGTCGCGAGCTTCACCGTGGACGCCGGGGTCATGGGCCGGGTGGCGTTCTTCCCGTACAGCTGTCTGCCGGTCTCGACGTCCACGACGGAGGCCGCGGTGACCTTGCCCAGCGCGGGGCGGCCGAGGAGCGGGCCGAGGGTCTTCGCGAGGTTCATGGGGGCCTCGCCCGCCTCCGCGCGGGTCCCGGTGTGGTTGCCGCGGCCCGAGGTGCCCGCGTCGTGCGCGGTGGCGCCGCCGTCGTCACCTGCGTCACCTGCGTTGCTGGCGTTGCTGGCGTTGCTGTCATCGGGGTCGCCGCCGAGGGCGGTCAGGACGGGCCCCGCGCTCGGCGCGGGCTTGGGGGCGCGCGCGGGGGCCGGTGCGCCGGGGTGCGCGCCGGCCCCCGTGCGGCCCTGCCCCGCGGCCCAGGTCTTCTCTGCCGTGCGCTGTCCGCCGTCCCAGGGGCCCGCGATCGCGATCGCGCCGGCGGCGGCGAGCAGCCCGAGGACGGCGGAACCCGCCGTGACCTGCCAGGCTTTCTGATCCAGCACGGCTGACCAGCCCCTTTCGCGATCACTTGACCTCGTGGGGGACACTTAATCACTGCGCCACGCGGTGCGCTCGCTGCCCCTGTCCGGGCGGAGGACGCCGGCGGGCCGCAGCGTCACGCCCACCGCCACACGTGTTGATCTTGGAGGAACCACCCGTGGAGTTCGACGTCACCATCGAGATCCCCAAGGGGTCGCGGAACAAGTACGAGGTGGACCACGAGACCGGCCGGATCCGCCTCGACCGTCGTCTCTTCACCTCGACCAGCTACCCGGCCGACTACGGCTTCGTCGAGAACACCCTCGGCGAGGACGGCGACCCGCTGGACGCGCTGGTCCTGCTGGACGAGCCGACGTTCCCCGGCGTCCTGGTGGACTGCCGCGCTGTCGGCATGTTCAAGATGACGGACGAGGCCGGCGGTGACGACAAGCTGCTGTGCGTGCAGGCTTCCGACCCGCGCATGGCGAGCGTGAAGGACATCAAGGACGTGCCGGACCACGTCCTCGCGCAGATCAAGCACTTCTTCGAGGTGTACAAGGCGCTGGAGCCCGGCAAGTCGGTCCAGGGCGCCGACTGGGTGGGCCGCGCCGAGGCCGAGGCCGAGATCGAGGCCTCCCGCAAGCGTCTTGAGGCGCAGGGCGGTTCGCACCACTGATCGTGCGCCGGAGCGCACGCGGCGCATGTTCCGCGGCGCTCCGGCCATGGAGTGAGCACCACCCCAGCGGGCGGCGCGCCTGATCACGGCGCGCCGCCCGTTCGCGTGCCACGTGCGCATTGTCGGCGTGTCAGCTGCCATGTCCGTGGCCATACTGGGCAGACGCGGCAGCAGGCCGTGCGAGTAAGGAACGAGGCGTGACGAGTGGCCGAGCCTGACGGTCCGGAGGACAGGAAGCCTCCCTCGGACGAGGCGCACAGCGCCTTCACCCCGCCGCTCGGGGTACCGCAGCCGCCGGTCCCCGAGGACGAGCAGCCCACGTCGGAGTTTGCCGTGCCGGAGGGCGTGAGCACGGAGGCGCCGACGCCGCCGCCCTCGTACGCGCAGACGGCGATGCTGCCGCCGGCGTTCACGCCCGCGGAGGGCGTACCGATCCTGCGGCTCACCAAGGAGGCCCCCTGGCAGGACCGGATGCGCACGCTGCTGCGCATGCCGGTCGGCGACCGGCCGCTGCCGGAGATCGTGCAGCGGCACGACGTCGCGGGCCCCGCGGTGCCGCGCGTGCTCGACCTGACGCTCCGCATCGGCGAACTGCTGCTCGCGGGCGGCGAGGGCGCGGAGGACGTGGAGGCGGCGATGTTCGCCGTGAGCCACGCGTACGGCCTCGAACGCTGCGAACCCAACGTCACCTTCACCCTCATCTCCATCTCCCACCAGCCCTCGCTGGTGGAGGACCCGGTCACCGCGAGCCGGGTCGTGCGCCGGCGCGGCACCGACTACACGCGCCTGTCCGCCGTGTTCGACCTCGTGGACGACGTCACCAACGAGGACGAGGACGTCACGCTCGAAGAGGCGTACCGCCGCCTCGCCGCGATCCGCCGCAACCGCCATCCGTACCCGGGCTGGGCGCTCACGGCGGCCAGCGGCGTGCTGGCCGGGTCAGCGGCCGTGCTGGTCGGCGGCGACTTCGTGGTGTTCGTCGCCGCGCTGGTCGGCGCGATGCTCGGCGACCGGCTCGCCTGGCTGTGCGCGGGGCGGGGGCTGCCGGAGTTCTACCAGTTCGTGGTGGCGGCGATGCCGCCTGCCGCGATGGGGGTGGCACTGACGCTCGCGGGCCCCGCCCTGTCCTGGGACGGCAAGCCGTCCGCGGTGATCACCGGTGGGCTGTTCGCGCTGCTGCCGGGGCGCGCGCTGGTCGCGGGCGTGCAGGACGGCCTGACGGGCTACTACATCACCGCGGCGGCGCGGCTGCTCGAAGTCATGTACTTCTTCATCGCGATTGTGATCGGCGTGCTGATCGTGCTCTACGTCGGTGTGCAGCTGAACGCGGAGCTCAACCCGGAGAGCTCGGCGCCGGTCGCCGAGGGGCGGCCACTCGTGCAGATCCTGGTGTCGGTGACGCTGAGCCTCGCCTTCGCCGTCCTCCTGCAACAGGAGCGGCGCACGGTGCTGATGGTGGCGCTCAACGGCGGCGTCGCCTGGATCGTCTACGCCGCGATGCACGACACGGCGAAGATCTCGCCGGTCGCCTCCACGGCGGTGGCGGCCGGGCTCGTCGGCCTGTTCGGGCAGCTGTTCTCGCGCTACCAGTTCTCCAGCGCGCTGCCGTACGTCACAGCCGCGATCGGACCGCTGCTGCCGGGTTCCGCGACCTACTTCGGCCTGCTCGGCATCGCGTACAACGAGCTGGACCACGGCCTCGCCTCCCTCTCGAAGGCGGTGGCGCTCGCGCTGGCGATCGCGGTCGGCGTGAACCTCGGGGGCGAGATCTCCCGGCTGTTCCTGAAGGCGCCGGGCGCGACGCGCGGCTCGGCCCGGCGCGCGGCGAAGCGCACGCGCGGCTTCTGACCCAGCGGCGCGCGCGGAGCCGCGTGCGCCGTGCGGCTCAGTAGCGGCGGCGCGGGTCGGCGCCCTCACCCTCCGGGTCCTCAGGCCCGCCCTCGGGCGCACGCCCTCCGTACGGCTGCTGCTGCCCGTAGGGGTCGCCGGGGTACTGCTGGGGCTGGTGCTGCGGGTACCGCGGCGGCTGCTGCCCGCCCTGGGCCTGCTGCTGGTACTGCGGAGGCTGCTGCGGGCTCTGCGCCTGCTGCTCGTAAGGGGACTGCTGAGGGTACGGGGCCTGCTGCCCCTGCTGCGGGTACACGGGCTGCTGAGCCTGCTGGGCCTGCTGGGCCTGCTGGGCCTGCTGGGCCTGCTGGGCCTGCTGGGCCTGCTGAGGGTACGGCTGCCGGGGGTGCTGCTGGTACGGGGGCTGCTGGGCCTGCGGGTACGCCTGCCGAGCACCGGCCTGCCCGCCCTGGCCCGGCTGCCCCGCCTGCCCGTAGCCGCCCTGCCGGCCCTCGGCCGCCCCGCCGTTGCCGTACGGCGGGTAGCCGTACGGCTGCTGCCCGCCGGCCTGCGCCGGGTAGCCGTACGGCGCCTGCGGGCCACCGCCCTGGTAGGCCCCGCCGTGCTGCGGCGCCTGCGGGTACTGCCCGCCCTGCGGCGGCTGCGGGTACCGCCGCTGCTCGTCGTACGCGCCGCCGTTCCCGTACCCGGCCTCCTCGCCGTAGACCGGGCTGCCGTACTGCTGCTGTCCCTGGTAGCCGCCCTGCTGCGGGGCGTACGGCTGCTGCCCGCCCTGCGGGTGGGCGCCGTAGCCGCCGGGCTGCTGGTACGGCTGCGGGGCCTGCGTCCCCGGCCCGCCGTACGGCTGCTGCCGGGCGTAGGGGCCCTCGCCGCCCGAGCCCTCGCGGGGGCCACCGTCCCCCGCTCCCCCGCCGGGGCGCGGGCGCCCGGCGGGACCGTCCTCGTCGGCGAGGTCGGACAGCGCGGGCATCGGCATGGTGGTCGAGGGGTCGGCGTGGCCGCCGTCCGCGCGATCCGCGGCCCAGGCCGCCTTCTTGCCGGCTGTGTGGGCCTTGTCGGTCTTGTCGGTCTTGTCGGTCTTGGATCGCGAGCGCAGGTACTCGATCGCGATCGGGATGACCGAGACCAGCACGATCGCCACCAGGATCAGCTCGATGTGCGCGTGCACGAACGCGACCTTGCCGAGCGCGGCGCCGAGTACCGAGACGCCGATGCCCCAGAGGCCGCCGCCGATCACGTTGTAGATCACGAAGGATCGGTAGTCCATGCGGCTGACGCCCGCGATGATCGGCGTGAACGTCCGCACGATCGGCACGAAGCGCGCGAGGACCAGGGACTTCGGGCCGTGCTTCTCGAAGAAGGCGTGCGCCTTCTCGACGTTCTCCTGCTTGAACAGCTTGGAGTCGGGCCGGTTGAACAGCGAGGGCCCGACCTTCCGGCCGAAGAGGAAGCCGACCTGGTCGCCGAGGGCCGCCGCGAACCACACCAGCAGGCACAGCAGCCACAGCGGGGTGCCGAGCTTGCCGGTCGTGACCAGCAGGCCCGCCGTGAACAGCAGTGAGTCACCGGGCAGGAAGAACCCGATGAGCAGGCCCGACTCGGCGAAGACGACGATCAGCAGACCGATCACGCCGAAGGTCGAGATCAGGTGGTCCGGATCCAGCCAGCTGGGTCCGAGAGCGAGGGTGGTCACGGGTTCCGGACTCCTGAGTCGTCGGTGGAGCGTCGCCGCCGATCCTACGTACGGCTCGTACGCACGGCGCGCCCGCGGGCACTCCACCGTACGGACCGGACGCACCGGCGCGTACGGGCGCGGCCGGGCGCGGCCGGCCGCCAAAGCTATCAACGCCGCCGCGCGACGCGTGGTTCCACCCGCGGCGGGCGGCCGCTGCTGGTACGAAGGGGCCGCAGCACTCGCGGAAGAACAACAAGAAACAGAAGAGAACAGAAGAGAGGGGAACGGTCGCATGGCCATCGAGGACTACAGCGGCGGACTCAGCCCGGACGCGGAGGTCATCGTCGTCACCACGAACGACGTGCCCGGCTATCGGGTGACGGAGGTGATCGGCGAGGTCTTCGGCCTGACGGTCCGCTCGCGGCACGTCGGCTCGCAGATCGGCGCGGGCTTCAAGTCCATGATGGGCGGCGAGCTGAAGGGCCTCACCAAGACCCTCGTCGAGACCCGCAACCAGGCGATGGAGCGGCTGATCGAGGCGGCGCGGGCCCGCGGCGCCAACGCCGTCCTGATGATGCGCTTCGACGTGACGGACGCGGCCCAGGTCGGCACGGAGGTCTGCGCGTACGGGACGGCCGCGGTCGTCGCCAAGGACGGCGCCTGAGCCGTGGGCCAGGCCGTCTGAGCCGGGGGCCGGGCCGTCTGAGCCGGGGGCCGGGCCGTCTGAGCCGGGGGCCGGGCCGTCTGAGCCGGGGGCCGGGACGCCTGAGGCGACGGCCGGGACGCCTGAGGCGTCCCCCGCGCCCGGCGGCCCGGCCGGTGCGCGGCCGGTGCGCGGCCGGTGCGCCCTGGAGCGGCCCGCGCGGGGGACGCGTCACGCGCGGCCGGGGGCCGGGGGCGTTCGTATGCTCGCCCCGTACGCCCGTACGCCCGTACGCCTCGTACGCCCCGCCGCCGCACTGCCGGGCCCAGGACCGGCACGGCGGACGGCGCCCGCCGCCACCGTCCACCGCCCGCGCCCGGCCCGTTCCGCCGCGCGGGCGGCACAGCCGAGGAGAGCCGCAGATGACCCTGTACCAGGGCAAGGAGCCGCACCGCCCGAGCACCGGCCGGGAGGACACCGAGGAGGTGCGCCGGCTATCGATCAACCCGTTCTACGGCGAGGCCGACCCGGTCAGCGCGATGAACTCGGCGCCGCCCAAGCACCGGCTGCCTGACGGTCCGATGCCGCCCGCGACCGCTTATCAGCTGGTCCACGACGAGCTGATGCTCGACGGCAACGCGCGGCTCAACCTCGCGACGTTCGTCACGACCTGGATGGAGCCCCAGGCCGATGTGCTGATGAGCGAGTGCCGCGACAAGAACATGATCGACAAGGACGAGTACCCGCGCACCGCCGAGCTGGAGCAGCGGTGCGTGACGATGCTCGCCGACCTGTGGCACGCGCCGGACCCGGCGAAGGCGGTCGGCTGCTCCACCACCGGGTCGAGCGAGGCGTGCATGCTCGCAGGGATGGCGCTCAAGCGGCGCTGGGCGCGGCGGAACGCCGATCGCTACCCGGCCACCGCGAGGCCCAACCTGGTAATGGGCATCAACGTGCAGGTCTGCTGGGAGAAGTTCTGCGATTTCTGGGAGGTGGAGATGCGCCAGGTGCCGATGGAGGGCGACCGCTTCCACCTCGACCCGGCGGCGGCCGCCGACCTGTGCGACGAGAACACCATCGGCGTGGTCGCCGTGCTCGGCTCCACCTTCGACGGTTCGTACGAGCCGGTCGCCGAACTCTGCGCGGCGCTCGACGCCCTCCAGGAGCGGACCGGGCTCGACGTCCCCGTCCATGTCGACGGGGCGTCAGGCGCGATGATCGCGCCGTTCCTCGACGAGGACCTGGTGTGGGACTTCCGGCTGCCGCGCGTCGCGTCGATCAACACCTCGGGGCACAAGTACGGGCTGGTCTACCCCGGCGTGGGCTGGGCGCTGTGGCGGTCGCCCGAGGCGCTCCCCGAGGAGCTGGTGTTCCGGGTCAACTACCTGGGCGGCGAGATGCCGACGTTCGCGCTGAACTTCTCCCGCCCCGGCGCCCAGGTCGTCGCGCAGTACTACACGTTCCTGCGGCTCGGCAGGGACGGCTACCGCGCGGTGCAGCAGACCGCGCGGGACATCGCGACAGGGCTCGCCCGCAAGATCGACGCGTTGGGGGACTTCAGGGTGCTGACGAAGGGCGACGAGCTGCCGGTGTTCGCCTTCACGACCGCCGACCACGTCACCGCCTTCGACGTGTTCGACGTGTCGCGGCGGCTGCGCGAGCGCGGCTGGCTGGTGCCCGCGTACACCTTCCCGAAGAACCGCGAGGACCTGGCGGTGCTGCGGGTGGTGTGCCGCAACGGCTTCTCCGCCGACCTCGCGGAGCTGCTGCTCGCCGACCTGGAGCGGCTGCTGCCCGAACTCCGGCGCCAGGAGAGCCCGTTGTCCCGGGACAAGGCGGCCGCCACCGCGTTCCACCACTGACTGCGGCCGGCCCGGCCGCCGTTCGGAGGGCGGTGGCCGGGCGGGGCGCCGGAAAGGCCCGGAGCCGGGTCTAGAGCGGGACCTCGGGCATGTCGGCCCGCGTCGAGATCCACTGCTCGGTGGAGAAGAGGTCTATGGCGTGCCTGCCGTTGAGCCGGCCGAGCCCCGAGGCTCCGTCGCCGCCGAACATCACCGTGACGTCCTGGAGGTTGGTGGTGCTGTTGACGTGCACCATGCCGGCCCTTATACGGCGGGCCACCCGGGCGCCGCGCTCAAGATCGGGGGTGTGGACCGCGGCGGTCAGCCCGTAGGGCGTGTCGTTGGCCATGCGGATGGCCTCCTCCTCGCCGTCGAAGGTGGCCAGGAGCGCCACCGGGCCGAAGATCTCCTGCCGCAGCAGTGCGGAGTCCTCGGGCAGGCCCGTGAGCACCGTCGGCTCCACGAAGTTGTCGTAGGTGGAGCCCTGGACCAGTGCCGTGGCCCCCGCGTCCAGCGCCTGTTTGATTATCGTCCGCATGGCGTCGGCCTGGAGGGCGTTGATCAGCGGGCCGATGTGGGTGGCCGGGTCGCGCGGGTCGCCGACCTTCAGGGCGCGCACGGCGGCGACGAACTTCTCGGTGAACTCGTCCGCGACGGCCTGGTCGACGAGGATCCTGTTGGCCGCCATGCAGACCTGGCCCTGGAAGACGAACCGGCTGCTGACAGCGGCTCGTACGGCGTAGTCGAGGCGCTCGCCGCGCACGTCGTCGAGGACCACGAAGGCGGCGTTGTTGCTGAGTTGGAGGACGCACCGCTTGAGCTGCCGGGCGGCGACCTCGGCGACGTGCCGGCCGACCTCGTCGGAGCCCGCGAAGGAGATCACGCTCGGCACGGGGTGCTCGATCAGGGCGTCGCCGATCTCCGCGATGTCCGTCACCAGCACGTTGAGCACGCCGGCGGGCAGCCCCGCCTCCTGGAGGACCTTCGCGACGAGGCCGCCGCCGGAGACCGGGGAGTTCTGGTTGGGCTTGAGCACCACCGCGTTGCCCAGGGCGAGCGCGGGCGCGACCGACATCATGGCCGTCGCGAGAGGGAAGTTGAAGGGGCTGATCACCGTCACGACGCCGATGGGGCGGCGGATCACCCGGTTGGTGCGGCCCGGCTCGGGCGACGGCGAGCACACCGTCGTCTCCTCGACCGTGGTGACCATGGCCTGCCGCAGGTGCTCGATGGCGGAGACCAGCTCGATCACCGACTTGGCCTGGTTGCCGCCGAGTTCGTCGGTGATCAGAGCGGCGAACTCGTCCGTGCGCTCCTCGATCACCTCGATCGCGCGCTCGAAGATCCGCCTGCGTTCCCATGGGTCGGTGTCGGCCCAGGCGCCCTGCGCGCGGGCCGCCGCGTCATAGGCGGCGTCGATCTCCTTCGCGGTGGCGACGGTGATCGCGGCGAGTTTCTCGCCGTTGTACGGATTGAAATCGATGATGTCCCAGGACCCGCTGCCGACCTGCCACTGTCCGCCGATGTACTGGTGGCCCAGTTCCGTGAAGTAGGACATGTGATCCCTCTGCTGTCTGTCAGGGCAGTCGCTGTGGGGTCGGGGCTCCCGAATGGGGCTCATAGTAACGGCCCGTCAGCAGGCTCGGCGCCAATCGCGCAGATAGTCAATGCTCTTGGCGGGCGAGGGGCAGTCGCGGATGAGGGATTCCATGACCTCCGTGTACTGGCTGACCTCTTCCGCCTTGTCCAGGTAGAGCGCGCCGGTCAGCTGCTCGGCGTAGATGATGTCGCCGAGATCGGGCTCGGGGAAACTCAGCACGGAGAACGCGCCCGTCTCCGCGGTGTGCGGTCCCTGGCTGAACGGGAGCACCTGAATGGTGACGTTCGGGTGTTCGGACATCTCTATCAGGTGATCCAGTTGCGCCAGCATGACCTCGCGTCCCCCGTAAGGGCGAGCGACGGCGCCCTGGTCGAGGATCGCGTGGAGTTTCAGCGGGTTTTCCGCGACGAGTTTCTTCTGTCGCTCGAGCCGCAGCGCGACCTTGTCGTCAATGGTTTCCCTGGTGACGTTCGGGCCCCGCACGCCACGGGTGATGACGGCCTGCGCATACGCCTCCGTCTGCAGCAGCCCGTGTACGAACTGCACTTCGAAGGCGGTGATACGGGAGGCCGCGGCCTCAAGCCCCACGTAGTTCGGGAACCAGCTCGGCACCACGCTGTTGAAGGCGTGCCACCAGCCTGCCGTGTTGGCCTCCCTGGCCAGTCCGAGCAGGTCGGCGCGCTCCTTCTCGTCGGTGACTCCGTAGAGCGTCAGCAGGTCCTCGACGTCGCGGGTCTTGAAGCCGACCCGCCCCAACTCCATGCGGCTGATCTTCGATTCGGAGGCGCGGATCGAGTACCCGGCCGCCTCGCGGGTGATCGCGCGGGACTCGCGCAGCTGCCGCAGCCGCGAGCCGAGCAGGATGCGCCGCACCACGGAACCGCGCTTTTCGTCAGCGGACACGCTGTCAACCCTCCCCATCCTTTGCGGTCGGACGGAGCAGCCCCCGGCCCCGACTGCCGGATTGTGCCATCAAAACGCTCCACCGCGTACTCGCACGGTTACGCAGGGAGCAATCCGCGAAGAAGCGACCAGAACGACCCACCCCTGCAAACACGCACAAAGAAGGTCGGAACGGGCGATACGCGTCACCTGCACGTGCATCTGCCCTTGCATCCGCAGCCCGCATTCGGAACCATGACGAGAGCAGACTTCTGCGCTCGTACCACGTGTGCCCGTGTCACCGACGTGTGGCCACGGCCGCCGAATCCCGGGAGCCTCGTATGGGGACCAATGGATCGACCGTGCTCACGCCGTTACGGCGGAGCCTTCCACCGATCGACGTGTCCGGCGCGGCGGGAGCCGCCTCGTGCTCGCTCCCCGCACGGTACGAAGCGGTGCGCTCCGCGCGGGAGTTCACCCGTACGGCCCTGGGTCAGTGGGCCCTCGACGAGCGGTTCGACGATGTCGCCCTCGTCGTCTCGGAACTCGTCACCAACGCCCTGCGGCACGCCGTGCCCGAGGCGGCGCCCGGCGGCCACGAGCGCCCGGTGCGGCTGCATCTGATGCGGTGGAACACCCGGCTGGTCTGCGCGGTGCGCGACCCGAGCCGGATCAGCCCCGAGACGCGTGAGGCGGAGGACGAGTGCGCCGCCGAGTCGGGACGCGGCCTCTTCCTCGTTGAGTCGTTCAGCGACACCTGGGGCTGGCACCCCCTGACGGGCACGCTCAGCGGCAAGGTGGTGTGGGCCGTCTTCCTGCTGCGCGCCCCCGTGCCCGCGGGCGCGCTGCCCGAGCCCGCGCTCCCGGTGGAGGACTGAACCCCCGCGCGCCGCGCGCTCCCAGGCCGTCCGCACTCACCGACCGGCCGTCCGCGTACACCGACCGGCCGTCCGCGTACACCGACCGGCCGTCCGCACACACGAAGACGGCCGCGGAACCGCGCCCCGAGGGCGGTCCACGGCCGTCTCGACTGACCAGGGGAAGAAGGAGCGCGCGCCGCACCGGTCGTATGCGGCACGCGCCCTGCCGCGCGGTCAGATCGCGGCGGTCAGGTGGTCGAACTCACCGGCCTTGACGCCGAGCAGCAGCGCCTCGATCTCGGCCGGCGTGTACACCAGCGCCGGGCCCTCGGGGAAGCGGGAGTTGCGCACGGCGACCTCGCCGCCGGACAGCTTGGCGAACTCCACGCAGTTGCCCTGGGAGTTGCTGTACCCACTCTTCTGCCATGCGACATCGGTGAGCTCGGTGGCCGCGATGCCGTTGTATGCCTGATGCACGGAAATCTCCCGGGAGTTGCAAGGTCGATCAACAACTGAGCCGGATCATAGCGACGTGCACGTGCTTCTGCACGAGCAAATGCACGTGCACGGAGAATTTTCCGCGTTGGTGAACGCCGAGGAACTCTTCCGGGGCACAGGGTGAACACGATGTTCGAGTCCTGGAGGCCGCGTGAACGTTCCGCCCGGGCTCCGCGTCAGCGCGGCGCGGAACGGTACGGAAGCAAAGCCATCTCCCGGGCGTTCTTGATCGCCCGCGCCAGTTGGCGCTGCTGCTGGGCGCTCACTTTGGTGACGCGGCGGCTGCGGATCTTTCCGCGGTCGGAAATGAACTTCCTCAGCAGATCAGTATCTTTGTAGTCGATATAATCAATGCCCGCCCGATCCAGCGGATTGGTGCGCTGGGCGGGTGTGCGGCGCTTTCCCGTACGGGAGTCGGCGCGGGATCCTGTGCGGTTCGTGGTGCGTTGGGCCATGTCGGTCAGATCTCCAGCAGGTTGTCGAAGGCGGGTGCGAGGCGCTCCCACGCCTCGGGGCCCGCCGCGTATTCGTCGTCGGTGAGCAAGCAGGAGTCGAGCAGCCGGCAGACACCGTCGGTGTCGAGCCCCGGCGAGGTGAAGACGAGGTGCTGGCAGCGGTCGCCGTGCTCCGGATGCCAGTCGAGGGCCACCGCCGCGCGGCGCACCGGCGGCACGCTCTCCCACGCGGCCTCGGGCAGGGCCGCGAGCCAGGGCCCGTAGCTCTCCACGCACAGCGCGCCGCCCGCGGCGTCCCAGGCGAGCAGGGTGTCGGGCCGGTCGGCGAGCCAGAACCTGCCGCGGCTGCGCGCGGCTGCGCAGCAGAGGTCTTCGAGCGCCTCGTAGAGCCGCCCGGGGTGGCAGGGCCGCTCGCGGTGCCACACATAGGTGACGACGCCGCTCTCGTCGGCCGACTGCGGCAGCAGCGCGCAGGCGGGGTGCTGGCGGGCGGCGGCCGCCTCCACGTCGAAGCCGGTCCCCCAGCCGAACGCGGCCTCGGCCAGGGCGCCCCCGTCGGCGACCCTGATCTGCCGGGCCGTCGGGTGGAGTTGGGCGAGCAGCGCGCGGTCCTCCTCGTCGCCGTAGGAGCCGTCCTCGCCTGCGACGAGCGCGAGCACCGGCGCGTACTCCAGCTGCCTCGCCCAGGTGTCCGCGACGGTGCGCTGGTCGGTCGCCGCCGCGGCGAGGCCCACGTCGGCGAGGTCGTCCCCGTTGCCGAGGCACGGCAGCGTCAGGGACGGGTCGACCGCGGTGAGGACGGAGGCGAGCAGCAGGCGGTCGCCGTTGTGCGCGGCGATGACCTCGGCCATCGCCTTCGGCTCCACCGAGTCCCACAGCTCCACGATCGCGAGTCGGGTCAGCCCGTCGTCGGCGAGCCGCAGCAGCTCGGGCACCAGGTCCTCGCGCAGCGCGCAGCACGCGCAGTCGCTCACGAGCGGCGCGCGTCCCGTGTCCCGTACGCCGGCGGCGTCGCGGACGGTGCGCAGCACGCTGCCGAGGGCGGCGGTGGACAGGTCGTGGTGGAGGGCGACGCTGCCGGGCACCGTGGCCAGCAGGCGCCGCACGGCGGCGCGGCGGGCGTCCCCGTGCAGGCCGCAGACGACGGCGACGGGCAGTCGGCCGTCCGGCGGCGCGGCCGGGTCCCTGGCGGCGTCCATCAGCGGGCCGCGCGCTTCCCGTAGCGGCGCTCGAACCGCTCCACCCGGCCCGCGGTGTCGAGGACGCGCGCGGTGCCCGTGTAGAAGGGGTGGCTCGCGGACGACGTCTCGACGTCGATCACCGGGTAGGTGGCGCCGTCCTCCCACTCGACGGTCTTCTCGCTGGTGGCCGTCGAGCGGGTGAGGAAGGCGAAGCCGGCCGAGCGGTCGCGGAACACGACGGGCCGGTAGTCGGGGTGGATTCCGGGCTTCATGGGCGGGGTCCTCGCGGGTGGGTCGGTACAGGTCGGTGGGGGGCGGTGCGGGGGGTACGTGCGCGGCTCGGCGCGCACGCCGGGCGCCGGTGCGGCGCGCGCGTCAGCGTTCTTCGCGGAACTCGACGTGGCGGCGGACCACCGGGTCGTACTTGCGCAGGGTCATGCGGTCGGGGTTGTTGCGGCGGTTCTTGCGGGTCACATAGGTGAAGCCGGTGCCCGCCGTGGAGCGGAGCCGGACGATCGGGCGGAGTTCGTTGCGGGTCATACGGGCCATGCGCCTAGTATATGGAAACGGTTTCCATTTCCAACACCGGGCTCCGGCCCGTTCCCCGCGAAAGGCGAGCACCCAGATGGCCAACCGCTGCCAACTCACCGGCGCGCAACCCGTGTTCGGCAAGAACGTGTCCCACTCCCACCGGCGCACCTCGCGCCGCTTCGACCCGAACATCCAGCACAGGCGGTACTGGCTGCCCAGCGAGGGCCGCCATGTGCGGCTGACGCTGAGCGCGAAGGGCGTCAAGACCGTCGACGCGCTGGGCATCGAGGCCGCCGTGGCCCGCATCCGCGCGCGGGGAGGGTCGGTCTGATGGCCAAGCGCAGCAAGATCGCAGCCAACGAGCGACGCAAGGAGACGGTCGCCCGGTATGCGGCGAGGCGGGCCGAACTCAAGCAGATCCTGCGCCGCGCCGACACCCCGGAGGATGAACGCGCCGCCGCACGGCAGGAGTTGAACCGCCAGCCGCGCGACGCGAGCGCCACCCGCGTACGCAACAGGGACAGCGTCGACGGCCGGCCGCGCGGCCACCTCAGGAAGTTCGGCCTCTCCAGGGTGCGGCTGCGCGAGGCCGCGCACGCCGGTTTCCTCCCTGGCGTGACCAAGTCGTCCTGGTAGCTTGGAGGGTCGGCCGGGGGCCCGGCGAACCGGCCGTCCCCGGCGGTCCTTCGACTCTCAGGGGGGGCGCCGTCGTGCGCAGGATCACAGGGGCAGGGGCCTTCGCCGCGGCGGGCACGGCCGTCACCGCGCTGCTGCTCGCGGGGTGCGGGGGCGGGGGTTCGGACGACACGTCCGCGTCCCGCGCGCCGGGCGCGGACACGCGGACCGGCGGCGCCGGGGCGCCCGCCGCCTCGGCGAGCGCGCATCCGCCGTCGCCCTCGACGGGCACGGGCCCCGGCTCCCGGACGGTCGCACAGGTCGCGGCGGGGCTCGCAGGGACCTGGCAGGGCGAGACGGACGGCAGCGTCGTGACGCTCGCGGTCAAGGGCGTCCAGGCGGTGGTGATCGCTGACGGCCATGTCTGCCAGGGCACCATCCAGGAGATGGGCGTGCCGATGCTGGCGATGACCTGCACGGACGGGGACAGGAACCGCGTGATGGGCGTCGTCAGCTCGAACGACGGCCGGACGGCGGTGATCGCCTGGGGCGACACCAAGCGCGACACCCTCAAGAAGACGGCGTCCGTGCCCTCTGGGCTGCCGTCGCGGGTGCCCTCCGGGCCGCCCTCGGGGGCGCGGCCCTCCGAAGGGGCGTCGGCGTCGGGGGCGTAGCCGGCGCGGGGCCGGCCGGCGGCGGTGACGGGCCGCAGGCCGCCCGGGAGGCGCGGCGCGCGACGGCCCCGCTCCGTCCACAGGCTGTGGACGGAGCGGGGCCGAGCCGTAAGCGGAGCACTCGGCTCACCGCGGACCGCCCCACGGGCCGTGGCCGCCGGGCCCCGGCCGTACGCCCGCAGGGGCGCCGGGATCAAGCCGTACGGGCGCGGCGGACGCGGCGGGCCCGGGTCTGTCCTCACGGGCGGCCGGGAGGCGGGCGGTGGGCGCGAACTCGCACCACACGACCTTGCCCCTGCGCCCCCGCGCGCAGTCACCCCAGTCCGCGGCGAGGCCGGTGACCAGCAGCAGCCCGCGGCCAGACGCCGCCTCCGCGTCGACCGACTCGATGCCGGTGGGCCAGCAGGGCGGCGTGCGGGACGGGTCGCCGACCTCCACGCGCAGCCGCTCCCCCGCCGCGAACAGGGCGAGAGAGACGGCGCCGCGGGTGCAGCCGCAGGGGCAGACGCCGTGCCGCACGGCGTTGGTGACCAGCTCGCTCACGGCGAGTTCGACGGTCGCCACGAGCTCCGCGTCCACCCCCAGCGGCGCCAGCGTCTCGCGCGCGTGCCTGCGCGCCCGGAAGACGGCCTCCGGCTTGTGCGGGAGGGGGAGCCGGGTCAGCGCCGACCACGGCCGGTCGGGGTGGTACACGTCGTGCACAAGGCCACTGTCAGTGAGCATCGTCACTCTCAGGCATCGATCGATCACGGAAAGCAACCCATGGTGCCCGAGCGTGACGTCCTGCGCCACCGCCGTACGAGGACACTTCGGCGGTCCCGGCGGAAGCGGCCCCCGCCACCCGCCTCACCCCCAGGCGCTGCGGGCCTTGCGGCGCTTACGGGCTTACGGGCTTACGGGCTTACGGGCTTACGGGATGATCACCAGCTTGCCCCGCGCGTGGCCGGCCTCGCTCTCGCGCTGCGCCTCTGCGGCCCCGTCGAGCCCGAACGTACGGGCCACCCGCAGGCGGAGGCCGCCCTCGGCGGCGAGCGCGAGGTTCGCGGCGAGGTGGGCGCGCTGCTCCTCCCGCGGGGCGCCGCCCGCGGAGAACGTCACACCCAGCTTCTCCGCGTCCATGTCCGCGATCGTGACGACCCGGTCAGCGGTACCGCCGCGCAGCTCGATCGCGTCGGGCAGGTCGCCCTTGCCCGCCGTGTCGAAGACGGCGTCCACGATCTGGGAGGGGGCGGCGGCGCGGATGCGCTCGACCTGGCCCTCGCCGTAGGCGACGGGCGTGGCGCCGAGCTCCCGCACGAAGTCGTGGTTGGCGGGGGACGCCGTGCCGACGACGGTCGCGCCGAGCGCCACCGCGAGCTGCACCGCGACGGAGCCGACCGCGCCCGCCGCACCGAGGACGACGAGGGTGTCGCCGCTCTTGACGCCGAGGAGCTTCAGCACATGGCGGGCCGTCTCGCCCGCGACCGGCGCTGCCACGGCCTCGTTCCAGCCGAGACCCGCGGGCTTGGGCACCGCGTTCGTCATCAGCGCGTACTGCGCGTACGCGCCGGTGGCCCAGCCGACGACCTCGTCACCGACCGCGACGTCCGTGACGCCCTCCCCGACCTCGTCCACCACACCCGCGGCCTCCACACCGGGGACCGCGGGGAAGGACGTGTGCATCATCTGCTCCATCCATCCGTGGCGGATCTTCCAGTCCATCGGATTGACGCCGGCCGCCTTCACCGCGATGCGGACCTGCCCGGGGTCGGGATGCGGCTCCGGCACCTCGCCCGTGCGCAGCACCTCGGGACCGCCGAACTCCTCGTACACCGTCGCCTTCATGGTGACCTCCGCCTGTCGCGTCGTTCTCTTGTGGGTACATCCGGGTACGTCCGCCGTGAGCAGGTGCGTACGGCCACCACCAGCCTGCGGCCGGTGCGGCGCACCCGCACGCTGTCACTTGAAACCTCAAGCACAGCGTCCCCGCGTTTGTTCCCAGCACTTCTTCCGCGGTGCGCCCGGGTCGGTAGGGGCCCGCTGTCAGACCCTCCTGCGAGACTCGCTCCCATGGCCGACCGCACCGGGCGCTGGGCGCTCGCACCGCTGGACGACGGGGGCGCCCTGCTGGCGCCGCTCGGCGCGGAAGGCGGCGCGGCCGGGCCCGTGCGGCGGGAGCCCGACCTGGTCGCGGCGGTGCGGGCGCTGCCTGGCGTGACCCGGTGGGTGTGGCGCTCCACGCCCGAGGTCTATCCCCGGCTGCGGGCCGCGGGCGTGCGGGTGGAGCGGTGCTACGACGTGGAGGCGGCCGAGCAGGTGCTGCTGGGACACGAGGGGCGGCTCGGCGAGCCGCGCTCGGCGGCGGCCGCCTGGGCGCGGCTGCGCGGGGCGCCGGTGCCGTCCGACCCGCCGCCGCGCTCGGCCGAGCCCGGCGCGCAGTCCTCGCTGTTCGAGGCGCGGCCCGGCTCCGACGTGCCGTTCGAGGGCCTCCTCGACGTCTACGGGGAGCAGCAGCGGCGCCACGCCCGCGCCGAACACCCGGGCAGGATGCGGCTGCTGACGGCCGCCGAGTCCGCGGGCACGCTGGTCGCGGCCGACCTGCACGCCGCCGGTCTGCCCTGGCGCGCCGACCTGCACCGCGAGGTGCTCGACGAGCTCCTCGGCGAGCGCTACCCGGGCGGCGGGGAGCCGCGCCGCCTCGCCGAGCTCGCCGACGCGGTGTCCGAGGCGTTCGGGCACCGGGTGCGCCCCGACCTGCCGGCCGAGGTGGTGAAGGCGTTCGCGCGCGCGGGCGTGCGGGTCAGGTCCACCAGGCGGTGGGAGCTGGAGAAGGTGGACCACCCCGCGGTCGAGCCGCTGATCCAGTACAAGAAGCTGTACCGGATCTGGACGGCGAACGGCTGGTCCTGGCTTGCCGACTGGGTGCGCGACGGCCGCTTCCGCCCCGAGTACCAGCCGGGCGGCACGGTCACCGGCCGCTGGACCACCAACGGCGGCGGCGCGCTGCAGATCCCGCGCGTCCTGCGCCGGGCGGTCGTCGCGGACGACGGCTGGCGCCTCGTGGTCGCGGACGCGGCGCAGATGGAGCCGCGCGTGCTGGCCGCGATCTCCCGCGACCCGGGTCTCATGGAGGTCTGCGGCCACCCGGGCGACCTCTACACGGCCCTGTCGGAGCGCGGCCTCACCGGCGACCGCGGCCAGGCGAAGCTGGCGCTGCTCGGCGCGATCTACGGGCAGACCTCGGGCGACGGCCTCAAGAACCTCGCGGCGCTGCGCCGCCGCTTCCCGCGCGCCGTGGCCTACGTGGACGACGCGGCGCGGGCGGGCGAGGAGGGCCGCCTGGTGCGCACCTGGCTCGGCCGTACCAGCCCCCGCCCCGCGGGCGCCCCGGACGCCGAGGAGGCGGGGCTCCCCCAGGACGACACCGCGCCCGACGTGCCCGCGTCGGCGTCCTCGGCCCGCGCCTGGGGCCGCTTCACCCGCAACTTCGTCGTCCAGGGCAGCGCCGCCGAGTGGGCCCTGCTGATGCTGGCGGCCCTGCGCGGCGCCATCGCGGACCTCCGGGCCGAGCTGGTCTTCTTCCAGCACGACGAGGTCATCGTCCACTGCCCGGCCGAGGAGGCCGACACGGTCGCCGCCGCCATCCAGTCCGCCGCCGACACCGCGGGCACCACCGCCTTCGGCCCCACCCCGGTCCGCTTCCCCTTCACCACGGCCGTCGTCGAACGCTACTCGGACGCGAAGTAGCGGCCCGCCCGTACGGGTCACGCCGGGGTCAGACCTTGTTTCTCGGGGTTCTCGGGGTTCTCGGGGTTCTCGGGGTTCTCGGGGCCGGCCTTGGTCTGCCGGGGTCAGCCGCCCCGGGGGAGGCCCCTTCCGGCGTGCTGGCGGTCGAGGCTGGCGGTGAGGTGGGCGCGCATGGCCTCGGCGGCGCGGTCGGGGTTGCGGCGGAGGATCGCGCGCAGGATGCGGTCGTGTTCCGCGAGGGTGAGGGGGCCGCCGCCCGGGACGCTGCCCAGGCGGAAGATGTGCAGGTGGGAGTGGAGGCGGCCCACGGCGTCCGCGAGGAGGCGGCGGCCGGTGGCCCCCGCGACGGTGTCGTGGAAGCGCTGGTCGAGGGCGGCGAAGTCGCGGTAGACGGCGTAGCGGTCCCCGGTGCCCGGGTGGCGGCGCATCTGCTCGACGAGGTTCTCGATCGCGTCGAGGTCGGCGTCGTCCGCGTTGCGCGCGGCGAGGGCGGCCGCCCGGGGTTCGAGGAGGAGGCGCATCTCGAACAGCTCGTCGAGGCCCGCGCGGGTGAGGAGTTCGGTGGCGCGGTAGCCGGCGAGGGAGCGCTTGGTGACCAGGCCGTCCGACTCCAGGCGGGCCAGGGCCTCGCGCACGGGGGTCGGCGAGACGTCGAGGGCGCGGGCGAGCGCCTCGATGCCGACACGGGCGCCGGGCTGGATCTCGTGGTCCATGACCATCGCCTTGACGGCCTCGTACACGCTGTCGGCCAGCACCTGGCGGGGCCGGGGCGACGGGCCTTCGTCGGCCTCGGGGCCCTCGTGCGCTCCGGCGCGGGCGGGAGCGTCGTCGTCCGCCATCAGTCGGCCTCCTTCGCCGCTCGCCCGTCCGGCCGTGCGGGCCGGTCCCCGTACCCGAATCAGGAGATCAAGATTCTATAGGATCTCCGGGCGTGGGTACGGGTCCGCCGCCCGTCAGGCGCGCGGCAGGACCGCGCCCTCGGGCAGCAGGTCCGCCGCGCGCAGGTCGTCCCAGAGCGCCTGGGGCACCTCGGTGGTGACGGAGGACACGTTCTGCCACACCTCCGCCGGGCTGCGCATGCCCGCGAGGACCGTACGGACCGCGGGGTGGGCCCGTACGAACGCCAGCGCGGCCACCGGCAGCGGCACGCCGTGCCGGGCGCAGACCGCCGCGATGGCGCGGGCCCGCGCGACCAGCGGCCCGGGCGCGACCGCGTAGTCGAAGGTCGGGCTCTCTTCCGGCGTGGCCAGCAGCCCGCTGTTGAAGACGCCCGCGCCGACGACGTCCACGCCGCGCTCCGCGCACAGCGGCAGCAGCTCGCGGGCGGCCTCCCCGTCGAGCAGGGTGTAGCGGCCCGCCACGATCAGGCAGTCGATGTCGCTCTCGCGGACGAACCGCGTCGGCACGGCGACCTGGTTCATGCCCACCCCGACCGAGCCGAGCACGCCCTCGTCGCGCAGCGCGGCGAGCGCCGGATACGCCTCGGTGAGCGCCTGCTCGACATGCTCGTCCGGGTCGTGGATGAACGCGATGTCGATCCGGTCGAGGCCGAGCCGCTCCAGGCTCTCGTGCAGTGAGCGGCGCACGCCGTCCGCGCTGTAGTCCCGTACCCGCAGGCGGTGGGGGGTGCCGTAGAAGCCGTCTGCGCCCTCGAATTCCTCGGGTGCGCCGGTGCCGGGCACCAGCAGCCTGCCGACCTTGGTCGACAGGACGTAGTCGGCGCGCGGCTTGTCCGCGAGGAAGCGGCCGAGGCGCTCCTCGGAGAGGCCGACGCCGTAGTGCGGGGCGGTGTCGAAGTAGCGGACGCCTGCGTCCCAGGCGGCCTGGAGCGCGGCGTGCGCGTCCTCGTCGGACAGCGGCGCGAAAAGACCGCCGAGCGTGGCCGCGCCGAAGCCGAGCGCCGTGACCGGCAGCCCGGAGCGGCCGAACGGCTCGGTGGGCAGCGCGGCGCCGGCCCGCGGTGGTACGGGTGTCACTCGGCGCCGTCCGCGGGCTCGGCGGGGCGCAGCCTGAGGCCCTGCATGCCGCCGTCGACGGCGAGGTCGGTGCCGGTGGTCGCGCCCGCGTAGGGGCCCGCGAGATAGCAGACCGCGGCGGCGACCTCCTCGGCGGAGACGAGCCGTCCCGTGGGCTGGCGGGCGTTGAGCGCGGCGCGCTCGGCGGCCGGGTCGGCCGCCGCGTCGAGGAGGCGGCCGACCCAGGGGGTGTCGACCGTGCCGGGGTTGACGCAGTTGACCCGTACGCCCTCGCGGATGTGGTCGGCGGCCATGGCCCTGGTCAGGCCGAGGACCGCGCCCTTGCTCGCGGAGTAGAGCGCCCGCTGCGGCAGGCCAGCGGTGGCGGCGATGGAGCAGGTGTTGACGATCGCGGCGGTCGCGGAGGCGTCGCCCGCGCGGGCCGCGACGCCCTTGCGCAGCAGCGGCAGCGCGGCAGCCGCGGCCCTGGCCATGCCGGTGACGTTCACGTCGAGCACGCGGGCCCACTCGGCGTCGTCGTTGTCCTCGACGGTGCCCTGGGCGCCGATGCCCGCGTTGTTGACGAGGACGTCGAGGCGGCCGAAGCGCTGGTCGATCGCGGCGAACGCGGTCTGCACGGAGGCGCGGTCGGTGACGTCGCAGGTGAAGCCGTGCAGGCCGGCGGGGGCCGCGTCGGCGTTCAGGTCGAGGACGCACACCTCGGCGCCGCGCGCGGCGAGCTCGCGCGCCGTCGCGAGGCCGATGCCTGAGGCCCCGCCGGTGACGGCGGCGACGAGGCCGCGGAACTCGCCGCCGCGGGGGAGGTCGGAAGTCTGAGTCATGTGCTGTTCGCCGTCCTTCTCGGTGTCACGCTGTCCTTGTACGTCACGGGCGCCCGCTCACGCGCGCCCCTCTTGCGCGCCCGCTCACGCGCCCCCTCGCGGGCGTCCCTCACGGCCGCCCGCCCCGGCCGTCCGCCGTGGGCCGCCGCGCACGCGCGGCCACGCCCGGCCCCGGGCGGCCCCGCGCGCCGGCTCACTCCATCAGGAAGACCCGCTCGGCGGCGGCCCACCACTCGCCGGGGGCGGCCTCGGGGACGCGCTCCTGGCAGGGGTCGGTGAGCTTCCACCACTCCTGGGTCGCGGGGTCGGCGGCGACCGCCCGGAGGTCGGCCCCCAGGTCGTCGCCGTGGTACTCGAAGTAGCTGAACAACCGGTCCCTGAGCAGGTGGATCGAGTAGTTGGCGACATGGCTCGCGCGCAGCCGCGCGAGGACCGGCTCCGGCACGGCGCGGTGGAGCTCGACGTACTCGTCGCGCTTCTCCGGCTTCACCCTGATCACCTGTGCGATGCGCTGCACGGTCCGCTCCACTCTGAGCTCAGCTGCCCGGCGGTTCATCTGTCCGATGTTTCCAGTGCAGAACCTATAGGAGCGGAGGCGAAAGCAGAACCCCGTCCACCGAGTCCCGACCAGGTGCCCGAGCGGCGCCATCCGGGCGCTTACCGCCGTAAGCGGGGACTTTCTGGCCGAGAATTGTGGTCCGCACCCCTTGACGCACGACGGACATGCCTGCTTAACCTCCCCAGGTCCCCAGATTTCCTATAGGAAAAATCTGACTGTCCTTGGAGGCGTCATGGCTGACCCCGCCCCGCCGGCACCGCCGCTGCCCCGGTTCGTCAAGGCGGTCGCCGTCCTCGGCGGCATGGCGGGCCTGCTGTACGGATACGACTCCGGCGCGATTGCCACGGCGCTCCCGTTCGCGACGAAGGCCTTCGGCCTGTCCTCCACGGAACAGGGCCTGGTCACCAGCCTGATCCTGCTGGGCGCCCTGCCGTCGATCGTGGCGGGCTCGCTCGCCGCGAAGCGCTTCGACCGCCGCCACCTGCTGCTGGTCGCCGGCGTGATCTTCGTCGTCGGCTCCGTCGGCTGCGCGCTCTCGGGCGACGTGGCCGTCCTGCTGACGTTCCGCTTCGTCCTCGGCCTCGGCGTGGGCCTCGCCAACATGTTCGGCCTGATCTACCTGACCGAGCTGGCGCCCAAGCGGACCCGGGGCCTGATCAGCGCGCTGTACCAGCTGAGCGTGAACGTCGGCATCCTCGTCGCGTACGGCGTCGGCGACGCGCTGCGCGGCTCCGGCGCCTGGGAGTGGATGCTCGGCCTCGGCGCGATCCCCGCGCTGTTCTTCTTCGCCGGCATGTGCTTCAGCCCCAACAGCCCCCGCTGGCTCATCCTGCGCGGCCGGGACAAGGAGGCCCACGACGTCCTCGTACGGCTGCGGTCCACCCGCGCGGAGGCCGACGAGGAGGAGCGGGAGATCCACGGCAGCCTCGGCCGGCAGGGCGCGGGGCTGCGGGAGCTGTTCCACCGCTACCGGCCCGCGCTCACCATCGGGCTGATCCTCACCTTCTTCCAGGTCTTCACCGGCATCAACGGCGTCGTCTACTACGCGCCCACGGTCTTCGCCTCCGCGACCGGCGGCGCCACCGACACCGGCATCATCGCCAACTACAGCGTCGGCGGCGCGCTCGTCGTCTCCACGGCGCTCTCGCTGCCGCTGATCGACCGCATGGGGCGGCGCAAGCTGCTGTCGCTGAGCCTGGGCGGGCAGGTCGTGCCGCTGGTCCTGCTCGCGCTCCTCCCACACCTGACGGCGCTCGACATCGTCTGCGTCTTCGTCTTCACCTTCGCGTTCGGCTTCGGGCTCGGCCCGGTGTTCTGGCTGTACATCCCCGAGATCCTGCCGCTGCGGGCCCGCGCGCTCGGCATGGGCGTGGTGACGTTCACGCAGTACCTGTTCAACTTCCTCTTCTCGCTGACCTTCCCCGACCTCCTCGGCGCGATCCACTTCTGGATCTTCGGGATCTACGGGGCGCTCTCCGCGGCCGGCCTCGTCTTCGTCCTGAAGTGGGTGCCGGAGACCGCGGGCCGCTCGCTCGAAGACATCGAGGAGGACTGGCGCCGCCGGGACAGGCGGCAGGCGGTGGGCGCGGTGTAGCGGTACGGGCGCGGGCCGCGGGCCCTGGGGCGTCGCGGTACGGGCGCGGCCCGGCCGTACGGGCTCCGTCCCCGCCCCGCCCCGCCCCCGGACCAGACAACAACCGGAGACGACCAGAGCCGGAACCGGCCCTCGGACGCCCCCCCGGGCCACGGCCACGGACACAGCCACAGCCACGGACACGGAAAGCGAGCAGTACCGCCATGCCGAGCACGACGATCAAGCAGGTCGACACCAGGCTGGTCGACATCGAACCGGAGACACTGCGCACCGACGCCTCGCAGACGTTCGTGCGCCAGGAGACGATCCTCGTCACGGTGGAGACCGAGGACGGGCTGCGCGGCACCGGCTACTCGTACACGATCGGCACCGGCGGCTCCTCCGTGCTCGCGCTGCTGCGCGACCACCTGGCCGCCGGGCTCGTGGGACAGGACGCCCGCGACATCGAAGGCGTCTGGGCCAGGATGCTCGCGTCCACCAGGGCGACCGCCTTCGGCGTCCTCACCTCGCTCGCGCTGGCCGCCGTCGACACCGCGCTGTGGGACCTGCGGTGCCTGCGCGCGGGCGAGCCGCTGTGGCGGCTCGCGGGCGGCGCACACGACCGGCTGCCCGTCTACGACACCGAGGGCGGCTGGCTCCACCTGCCGACCGACGCGCTCGTGGAGAACGTGAGCGCGGCGCAGGCGCGCGGCCTGCGCGGCGCGAAGCTCAAGATCGGCAAGCCGACGGCGGGCGAGGACGCGGAGCGCCTCGCCGCGGTGCGCGAGGCGGTCGGCCCGGCGTTCGAGCTGATGGTGGACGCCAACCAGTCCCTCACCGGCGCGGAGGCGGTCCGCCGCGCGCGGACGTACGAGCCGCTCGACATCGCGTGGTTCGAGGAACCCATGCCCGCGGAGGACGTGGCGGGCCACGCGCGCCTGGCCCGCGCCACCACGGTGCCGGTCGCGGTCGGCGAGTCGATGTACAGCGCCGGGCACTTCGCCGAGTACCTGCGCGCGGGCGCCGCGGGGATCGTGCAGGTCGACGTGGCGCGCGTCGGCGGCATCACGCCGTGGCTGAAGGTGGCGCACGCGGCGGAGGCGTTCAACGTCAAGGTCGCCCCGCACTTCCTGATGGAGCTGCACGCGAGCCTCGCCTGCGCGGTCCCCGCCGGCCTGTACGTGGAGCACATCCCGCAACTCGGCGCGATCACCACGAGCGAGCTGGTGATCGAGGACGGCCAGGTGGTCCCCCCGGAGACCCCGGGCCTCGGCATCGCCTGGGACGAGGACGCGATAGCGGAGCTGCGGGTGGCGTGAGGCGGCGTGCGGGAGCGCGCGTACGGGCCGGCGCCGCGCGCCCCGCACACCCGGCGCGCCCACGCGCCCCCGCTCGCACACCCGGCGTCGCCCGCGGGCCCCGCGCCGCA
>NZ_BAABEP010000030.1:79401-85065 GCF_039540215.1 Streptomyces tremellae | reverse complement strand
GGGCGCGGACCGCGGCGCCGAGCAGCGCGGGCTCGGGCCGCGGCGGCCCGTCGGGCACCGGTACGGGCGCGGAGCGCGCTGGGGCGCGGTGCGCGTGGGCCCGCGCGACCAGCACATCGCCCTCCGCGGACTCGGCCGCCGGCGCGAACCCCATGGCGCGCAGCCCTTCGAGGAGCGCGGCCGGGTCCGCCTGGGTGGCGAGGACGGTGGGCGCGAGGCGGCGCAGCCGCAGGTTGGCCGAGCGCCGGTCGGCGAGGATCTCGCCGAGCACGGCCTCGTCGTCGGAGCGCACGTACGCCGAGGCGGCGCCGACCCGCAGATGGCCGTGCTTGCGGGCGACATCGTCGATCAGGTACGTCAGCGGCTGCGGCACGGGCGTACGGCTGTGGTCCCTGAGGAAGGCGTGCAGGTCGGACGCGGACTGCCCGGCGTCGAGCGCGCGCCGTACGGAACCGGGCGTGAAGCGGTAGACCGTCGCGCCGCCCTTGGACTCGATGTCCGCGGCGACCGAGAGCAGCTCGGCGAGCGGCCGCAGCAGCGGGCCTGGCGCGACGGCGGTCAGGTCGGCCTGGAGCAGCACATGGTCCAGCGGCTCGGGCAGCAGCGGCGCGAGCGCCCGCGCGGCGCGCGCGGCCCGCGCGCCCGGGGTCTCTGCGGCGGCCTCTGCGCTGAGCCACGCCGCCGCCCCGGTGGCGCCGGTGTCCCGCGTCGCCGTGTCCTGGCCCCCGCCCCACGCTGCCGCCCCGGGGTCCGCGTCCGGTGTACTGCCCTGCGCCACCACGCCCGGGCGCGCCTCCCGCGTCGTGGCCGCCTGGCCCCCGCCTCGTGGGAGTTCGCCGTCCGGCGTCGCGGGGAGCAGCGCGCGGCCCATCGCGGAGAGGGCGCCCCTGCCGGTGACGCCGAGCAGTTCGGCCTCGTCGAGCACCCAGCCGGCGAGGCGGGAGCGCAGGTCCTCGGTGCGACCTGTGACGCCCGCACCGCGCAGCGGGCGCTCCCAGTTCAGCCGGGTGAGCAGGGACTCGCGTGTCGGCGCCGTGCCCTCGGGCAGCGACGCGAGCAGCGCGAGGACGCGCAGCCGCACCTCGGGGGCCGCGCCGCGGTCCAGGTCGGGGCCGAGGGCGGAGAGCGTGCGGCCCCTGCTGTCCTGGCCGCCGACCAGGCCGGGGGCGCGGGTGGCGGCGAGCCACGCGGTGGCGAGTGCCGCCCAGCGCTCGGGCGCTGCCAGCTCCTGCCAGTCGTCGTAGGCGGGTGTCGGCGCGTACCGCTCGTCGGCCTCGCCGTCCGGGGCGATCAGCCCGGCCCCGTACGCCAGTTCAAGCCAGAACGCGGCGAGCGGCTCGGTGGTGTCGAGGGCGGCGGCCGTGCGCTTCAGGTCGCGCACGGAGAGGCCGCCCGCGCGCAGGACGCCGGGGCCGCCCTCGTTCCACTCCTTGCCCAGCTCCTCGACCGTGCCGACCGCGGTGAACGCCTGCGCGGCCCCGGCGCTGTCCACCACCTGCGGGCTGTAGGCGCCGCGCGGCTCCAGCGCGGGCGGCACCGGCTCGGGCTGCCGGTGCGCCCGGCCGCCGCGCAGGTGCAGCGCGACCTCGCGGGGCAGCACGACCGTGCGCGGCGACGCGGGCAGCAGCAGGCCGCGGTCGCGCAGCCACTGCACGGGCGGCGTCGGGTTCGCGGTGACCTCCCCGTACGGCGGCCCCCACACCAGCCGGTCCAGGACGCCCAGCGCCTCGCCCGGCGCGGTGTCGAGGAGCGCCGCCATCCGGCGGCGGTCGGTGAACAGGTCCGTCAGCGCGGCCACCGCGGAGACCGCGTCGTGCGTGGTGGGCAGGCCGGCGGCGGCGACGATCTCCTGGACACGGCCGGGCGACATGCCGGTGATCGCCTCCGCGACGGTCGGGCCGAGGCCCGTGGGGGAGGGGTGCGCGGGGGAGGGCGCGAGGAGTTCGCGCGCCGTGCGCACCAGGCGCAGGCGCTCGTCGTCGCCCCAGACGAGGGCCTGGTCGCGCAGGGTTTCGAGGGCCCGCGGCAGCGCGGCCTCGACGGCCTCGTCACCGTCGTCGCCCGCGAGGAGGCCGCGCAGGGCCCGGAGCGTGGCGGGCTCGGGGGCGACGGCGAGGGCCTCCGCCGCCTGGAGGGTGAAGCGGTCGAGCCGCTCCAGCGCGCGGACCACGGAAGCGCGGGTGCCGGCCCGCCCGGCCAGCTCGGAGAGGTCCTTCGGCACGGGGGAGAGCAGGTCGGGCCGGGCGCGCAGCAGCGCCCCGAGTGAGGCGTCGCCGCGGGCGCGCAGCGCCTCCGCGAGGGTGCGGGGCGCGGTGGCCGCGCGGTCGTCGCGGCCGGTGCCGCCGCGCCCGCCACGGGGCGCGCCGCTCGTCGCCTCGGGTCCTTCCGACACCTGTGCCTCCTCGGTACGGCCCGTCCTGCCCATCCGACCCAAGGTAGCCCGTGCCGGCGGCGCCGCGGGCCCGCCGCACCCCCCGCCGTGCGTCGGCCCCGCCCCGGAGGGCGCGGCGACCGCCCGCCGGCCCGGCCCCCGGTGTGCGGCAACAGCCCGCGGCTCGACGCGGGCGGAGGGACCCGGCCCACCGCCGTGGGGGCCGCGTCTGGCGCCGAGGGGGACCCTGCCCACCGCCGAGGACCCTGCCCACGGCCGAGGACCCTGCCCACCGCCGAGGGGCCCCGTCCGGCGTCGAGGGGGCCCCGGTTCACCGCTGAAGGGGCCCTGCCCACCGTCGAAAGCCCCGGTTCACCGTCGAGAGGACCCGGCCTACCGTCCCCGCGCGCCGGCGCGCAGCTGTTCCGCGAGCAGGTCCAGCTCGGCCGCCGTCGCGGACGAGAGGTCGCTCAGTCCGCTGTGCACGGCCGTCGAGCTCCGCAGGAAGCGCCGCAGCACGGGCACGAGCAGCCCCTCGGGCAGGACCCGCAGCGCCGCGAACCCGCGGGGGACCGGCGGCGCGGGCAGGGCGGCCAGCTGCCGCCGTATGCCGCGGACCATGTCACGGACCGCGTCCGGGTCGTCGGCAAGCGCAGCGGGGCCGCCCGCTGCGAGCGCCGCCCGTCCGAGTGGCACCGAGAACGCGGCGTGCGTCGCGAGCCAGGCCTCCATGCGCGGCTCGGCCCTGGTGGGGACCCCCGCGGCGCGGAACGTCCGCACGATCCGGTCGAGCCGCGGGGTGGTGCGGCCGCCGGGTTCGCCGACCGGCATCGCGAGGCCGCGGCCCGGGCCGGCCGCGCGGTGGCGTACGACGTCGCCGTCCATCGTGCCGCCGGACAGGGCCGGAAAGCCGAGCAGCACCCGCTCGCGGCCGAGCACCGCGCCCAGCGGCCCGGGGCCCGCCGCCCAGTTGTGCAGGAACAGCACGTCGCTCCCGAGGCCGGCGAGCGGTTCGAGCACCGCCGCGACCTGATGGGTGCGGACGAGGACGGCGATCAGGTCGTACCCGCCGTCCGGGTGCTCGACCACCGGCACCGGTACGCGCCTGACGGCCCGGCCGTCCTCCTCTGCGAGCAGCACCCCGTGCCGCCGCAGGGCGGCCAGGCGCTCGCCCCTGGCGAGGAGCGAGACGTCGAGCCCGGCCTCGTACAGGCGGGCGGAGAGCAGGCTGCCGAGGACCCCGGCGCCGTACACGAGCAGCTTCATGGCGACCCTCTGTCTGTCATCGATCTGCCGTCGATCTGTCGTCGATCCGGCTCATTCATACGTTCGTTTTATTCGAACGAACGGTACAGTACGCATCCATGGCGCCGACCGACACCCGCACCCAGCTCCTCGACGCGGCCGAGCACCTCTTCGCCGAGCGCGGCTACCGCGGCACCTCGATCCGCGCGGTCACCGAACTCGCCGGGGCGAACCTGGCCGCGGTCGGTTACCACTTCGGCTCGAAGGCGGAGCTTCTCGCCGCGGTCGCCCGCCGCGTGGTCGCGCCCATCACCGCCGCGCAGCGCGCCGGGCTCGACGCGCTGCTCGCCAGGGCGCCGGAGCCGCCGGTCGCCGACCTGGTCGAGGCGTTCGCCGGGCCGCTGTTCGACGGGATGCCGGCCGGCGACGAGGGCGGCGCCCGGAGGTCCCGGCTGATCGTGACGATCCTCGGCGACCCGGCAGAGGAGGCGCGCAGCTGGACGGGCCCGGCGGAGGACGCGGTCCGCGAGCGGTATCTGACGGCCTTCCGGCGCGCGCTGCCCGACCTCGCGCCGGACGAGCTGTGGTTCCGGATGCGGGGGATCCTCGCCGTGACCGCGGTGGACCGCGTGGACGTCCACAACCGGCCCTCCCCGGCCTGCCCGGCCCCCGCGCCGGGCGAGGCGGCCAGGCGCTACGCCGTCACGTTCCTGACGGCGGCGATGAGCGCGCCGCCGACGGCGCCCTGACGGCGCGAAGGCGGAGCCCGCGCGGGCGGGGTGCGGGCGGGTGTACGGAACCGGTGTACGGAACCGGCGCCTGAGCCTCCCGCGCACGGGCGCGCGTACGGAGCCCCGCACACGGGCGCGCGTACGGAACCGGCGCACGGGCCCGCCCGTGGATCCGGCGCGCGGTCCGGCGTACGGCGGCGGCGGGCGCCGTACGCCCGGCGTCGGCACTGGACGTGCGCGGAGTACTTCGACACCATCGCGTGCGTGGGGATCGAGAGCGACCAGCTGGTCTTTGACTACCTCAGCCGCGTCGGCGACGTGGCTCATCAGCGACAGATGCCGTCCGCGGACCGGATGAGGCTCGTCTCCTCGCTGCGCAGCGAGATCGACCGGCGGCGCGGTGACGTCGGCGGCGACACCACGGCCTCGGTCAAGCGCATCCTGGGGGAGCTCGGGACGCCCGAGACCGTCGTCGGCACCGCGGGAACGGGCCGGGCCACGGGCCGTGGTGACGAGGCGTCGGCCACCGGCCCCGGCGTGCCGCGGCAGGCGACGTCCACCCCGTCCATGCCGACGGGGCCGCACCTCGCGGGCATGGACGAGCGCGGCACGCCCCCGCCGGGCGGCGGCTCGACCGACTGGTGGCGGGTGCAGCCAGGCCCGGGGCCCGACGCGATGGGGGCCGGGCAGTTGCAGGTCGGCGGGTTCGTGGGCGGCGTCGAGATCCCGGAGATACTGCGCCCGCCGCGGCCGGAGGGCGAGTCGGCCGTGCCGCTGCACAAGGTGGTTCCCGCGGCCGTGGAGGAAGAGGCCGAGGTCGTCGAGGAGGCCGGCGGGCCCGGCCGCTCGTGGTGGCGCCGCAGGGGCGCCGCGGAGGGCAGGGGCTTCGGCCTGACCAACCCGTTCCTGCTGCTGACCGCCGCGCTGCTGGTGGTCGGCGCGGTCCTCGGCAACATCTGGGCGCTGCTCGCCGGCTGGGTGCTCGCGTACTTCTCGCGGACCCTGACGCGCAGTGAGGCGAAAGTCGCCGTCTTCTGGCTGCCGGGCGTGTCGGTGGCCGCGGGCCTGGTCTGGCTCTGGGGCCGCTTCAACGACCGCTGGGGCGACCCGATCCCGAAGGGCGGCATGGCCCACGCGCTCGCCGACACCTGGCCGGTCGTGGTCCGTGTCGCGGCCGTCGCCTCGGCCCTCTTCCTCGTCTGGCGCTCCCGCCGAGTCCGCTGAGCCCGCCTGAGCCGGCCGCTCCCGCCGAGTCCGCTGAGCCCGCCTGAGCCGGCCGCTCCCGCCGAGTCCGCTGAGCCCGCCTGAGCCGGCCGC
>NZ_BAABEP010000030.1:62453-79301 GCF_039540215.1 Streptomyces tremellae | reverse complement strand
CCGGGTCAGTCCGTGTCCGGGGACCCCGTACCGGGTCAGTCCGTGTCCGGGGACCCCGTACCGGGTCAGTCCGTGTCCGGGGACCCCGTACCGGGTCAGCCCGTACCGGGCACAGCTGCCGGGCCCGCACCGGGCCGCCCGCGCCCGGCGTGGCCGACGGGCCCCGCCCGTACAGCGGCCCGCGGCCCGAGGCCGCCCCCGGGCCGCCTCCCTGCACAATGGGGCGCATGGCTTCCCTAACCCCTCCGCGTACCGTTCCTCCGCGTCCCGCCGGCGGCCGGCCGGTCGTCGGGTTCGACCTCGACATGACGCTGATCGACTCGCGGCCCGGAATCCACGCCGCCTACCGGGCGCTCTCCGCGGAGACCGGGGTGTACGTCGACGCGGACCTGGCGGTCTCGCGGCTCGGGCCGCCGCTTGAGGAGGAGCTGGCCGTCTGGTTCCCGCAGGAGCAGGTCGCCGCGACCGGCGAGCGGTACCGGGAGATCTACCCCACCTTCGCCATCGAGCCGACCCTCGCGATGCCGGGCGCGCGCGAGGCCGTCGAGGCCGTACGGGCCCTGGGCGGGACGGCGGTGGTGGTCACGGCGAAGCACCAGCCCAACGCCGAACTGCACCTGGCGCACCTGGGCATCGAACCCGACGCGGTCGTCGGCGGGCTGTGGGCCGAGGGCAAGGCCGAGGCGCTGCGCGCGCACGGCGCGAGCGTCTACGTGGGCGACCACACCGGCGACGTGCGCGGCGCGCGCGCCGCCGCGTGCCTGTCCGTGGCCGTGCCGACCGGGCCGTGCGACGAGGGCGAGCTGCGCGCGGCGGGCGCGGACGTGGTCCTCGCGGACCTGACCGCGTTCCCCGCCTGGCTGCTCGGCTACGCGCGGGGCGCCGCCGACGCCTCCGCCTCGGAGGGCACGCCGGCCTCGGGGGACGCCCCCGACGCCGAGAGCGGCGCGGAGACCGGCGCCGAAACCGACGCCGAGAACGACGTCGCCTGACGCCGCTGCGCCCCGATCGACCGCAGCACCCCCGCGGCGGCGAGCACGAAGCCGACCGCCATCAGCATGCACACCAGGTACGCGACCGTCGGAAACGGCTTGGTGTGCAGGAACAGCGGGGCGACGGTGACGAGCGTGGCCACGGCACCGATGAGGAAGACGATTCCGCCGGCCCGGACGAGCCCGTCGCCGGGGCCGGAACCCGGGTCGGCCGCGGCCGCCTCTGACGCGGGAGCACCGGTCGTGCCGGATGCAGGAGTAGCAGTCACGGCACCAGGGTAGTTCCCACGCGACGGGGGCCCCAGGCGGCACCGGGGCGGCCTGTCCGCAGCGCGACCGCCCGGCGACGTCTTGTCACCGGCCGCGGGGCCATTAGCCTGGGAGACGGCGGGTCGAGGGACCCGCTGTACTGCTCTCCGGGCCCGGTTCCCTCCTGCTCCGGTGCCGCGAGCCGACGCAGTGCCCAGCTCCCAGCTCTCCATCCCCCTATGTGTGTTTCCGGTTCCTGCGCCCCCGCGCGCAGACGAGTTCGAGGACGAGGACAGACGTGCCTACCGGCAAGGTCAAGTGGTTCAACAGTGAGAAGGGCTTCGGCTTCCTCTCCCGCGACGACGGCGGTGACGTCTTCGTGCACTCGTCGGTGCTGCCTGCCGGGGTCGACGCGCTCAAGCCGGGCCAGCGGGTCGAGTTCGGGGTGGTCGCGGGCCAGCGCGGCGACCAGGCGCTCACGGTGACGGTGCTGGACCCGGCGCCCTCCGTGGCGGCGGCGCAGCGCCGCAAGCCCGACGAACTCGCGTCGATCGTGCAGGACCTGACGACTCTGCTCGAATCGATCTCCCCGACGCTGGAGGGCGGCCGCTACCCGGAGAAGGCGCACGGCAAGAAGATCGCGGGCCTGCTGCGCGCGGTCGCCGACCAGCTCGACGTCTGAGGACGCGGGCCCCGGCGGCCGACCGCCGCCGGGGCCCGCCGGCCTCACACGAAGTCGAGGGCGCCCGGCGCGAGGGCGGGCACGAGGCCTGCGTCGGCGGCCCGGCCGAGCAGGCCGCGGATCGCCGCGTACCCCTCGTCGCCGAGCTCGGCCGTGAACTCGTTGACGTACAGCGCGATGTGCTGCTCCGCGACGGACGGTTCCAGCTCCTGCGAGTGTTCGAGCACGTACGGGCGGGACACCTCGGGCGCCTCCCAGGCCATCCGCACCGACGCGGTGGCCGCGGCGGCGAGCCGGCGCAGCGTCGGTGCGCCGAGCGAGCGCTTCGCGATGATCGCGCCCAGCGGGATCGGCAGCCCGGTGGTGGCCTCCCAGTGCTCGCCCATGTCGGCGAGCGAGTGGAGCCCGTAGTTCTGGTAGGTGAAGCGCGCCTCGTGGATGACGAGGCCCGCGTCGACCTTGCCGTCGCGCACCGCGGGCATGATCTCGTGGAACGGCATGACGACGATCTCGCCGACCCCGCCCGGCACGGTCGCCGCGGCCCAGATCCGGAACAGCAGGTACGCGGTGGACCGCTCGCTCGGCACGGCGACGGTCTTCCCCGTGAGGTCCACGCCCGCCTCGCGGGTGAGCACGAGCGGCCCGCAGCCCCGGCCGAGCGCACCGCCGCACGGCAGCAGCGCGTACGCGTCGAGCACCCACGGCAGCACCGCGTACGACACCTTCAGGATGTCGCCCTCGCCGCGCTCCGCCATGCCGTTGGTGATGTCGATGTCCGCGAACGTCACCTCGACGGGTGGCGCGCCCGGCACCCGGCCGTGCGCCCACGCCTCGAAGGTGAAGGTGTCGTTCGGGCAGGGCGAGTAGACGAGCCCGAGCGGGCCGCCGCCGGCGCTCTCGTCGGCGGCTGCGGGGCTCACGGCACTATCGGCACTCATGGGACGGCTCCTCGAATACGGGGTTGAGCAGCGAGAACGCGCGCTTGAGTGACGCCAGGGCCGGGCCGACGCGCCATGCGGCGCGGTCGCGTGGGCCCACGACGTTGGAGATCGCGCGGATCTCCGCGCACGGCAGGCTGAGCGCGGCGGCCGCTTCCGCGACGCCGAACCCCTCCATGCCCTCGGCGGCTGCGCGCGGGTGGCGCGCGGTCAGTTCGACGGTACGCCGCGCCGTGCCGGTCACCGTCGAGACGGTCAGGACGGGCGCGCACACCGCGGTGGGGCCGCCGGGGGCCGAGAGCCGTTCGGCCATCCGGGCGGTGAGCGCGGTGGGCGGGCGGTGTACGACGCGGCCGAAGCCCAGGTCCTCGACGGAGGCGAAGCCGTCGGGGGTGTCGGCGCCCAGGTCGGCCGCGACGATCTCGTCGGCGACGACGACCGCGCCGAGCGGCGCGTGCGGGGCGATGCCGCCGCCGATCCCGGCGGACACCACGAGCCCGTACGGGCTGCCCGCGGCCTCGGCGCGGGCCAGCGCGAGCGCGGTGGCGGCGGCGACCGCGGCCGGGCCCACCCCGCAGGCCAGCACGTCGAGGCGCGGCGCGCCCGCGGCGACCGCCTCGGCCTCCGCGTCGACCGCCGTCACGACGAGCACCCGGGGGCCGGGGACCCCCGAGGGCCCGGCAGCCCCTGCGGACCCGGAAGGCCCCGCAGTCCCCGCAGACCCCGCAGTCCCTGCGGACACCGTCAGTCGCTCGACTTCATCTTCAGCTCGAAGTGCCAGATGCCGCGGATCGAGGGCGACTTCCCGTTGCTCTCCACGAGGGCGACCTGCACGCTCTTGGGCGCCTGACCCGTCGTCTGGTCCGGCTGGAAGAACGACCCCGCGGGGATCGGCCGGTAGGTGGCCGTGGACGGCTGCGCCTCCGCCTGCTGGCCGTTGAGGAACAGCGCCCAGCCGTTGCCGCCGTTTGTGAGGGCCGGGTCGACGCCGAAACCGACGGTGTCGTCGGGGCCCACGGTGATGGTGTGGTCCGCCTTCTCGTTCAGGCAGCTCTGCGCCGTGGACGTCTGGAGGGACTTGCCGCCGTTGTAGCAGCTGGCCTCCGAGTGGACGGAGCCGGAACCGACCGTCACGGTGGCGAGCGGCGTCGGCTTGTCACAGGCGGAGAGGACGAGGAGCCCGGCGGACACCGCACCGAGGACGACGCCGGCCCTGCGGGCCTTGGCAGGAATGAGCGCAACGGTCATGGGCGAAGATTATCGGTCCGCCGCCGTCACGCGGCGCGGGGGTGCGCCGCGCCGCGCCGGGCCGCGCGCAGCAGCCCTCGTACGGCGGCGACGGCGCCCGTCGCCATCACCGCGGCGGCGACCGCCATGCCGAGCGCGGCGTTGAGTGGCAGCGCCATCGAGAGGCCGCCGCCGACGACCCACGCCATCTGCAGGACGGTCTCCGAGCGGGCGAAGGCGGACGTGCGGACCTGCTCCGGCACGTCGCGCTGGATCGTCGCGTCGAGCGACAGCTTCGAGAGCGCCTGCGAGAACCCGGCGACCGCGCCCACCACGGCGACCATCACGGCGCTGAAGAACAGCGCGGCGAGCACCGTCGCCGACAGCGCGAGCCCCAGCATCGTCACGATGATCAGCTCGGGGCCGCGCGACCTGAGCCAGGCGCCCACCGCGGTGCCGATCGCGTTGCCCGCGCCCGCGGAGACACCGACGAGGCCGAGCGAGACGGCCGCGTTGAGCCCCGACAGGGGATGGTCGCGCAGCAGGAAGGCGAGGAAGAAGGTGAGGAAGCCGGAGAGCGCGCGGTGCGCGGAATTGGCCTGGAGCCCGTGCAGCACGGACGGACCGACGGTGCGCAGACCGGGCCGCGGCCGCTTCTCGCCCCGGCCCCCCGGGGCCGCCGCGCCGTCGGACGTGCCCTTGTCGATGACGACGCCGCCCCTGGCGCGCTCGTCGCGCGCCGCCCGCGCCGAGCGCGCGGCGCGCGCCGCGTCCTGCCTGCGGGCGCCGAGCCAGGCCAGGCCGTCGTGCCACCCCCTGCGCGCGCGGCCGGCGCCGGCCGCCTCCGCGTCCCCGCCGGGCGCCGCGTCCAGGCCGGCCCTGGCGGGCGCGAGTCCGTGGTGCTCGACCAGCCTGGCCCTGCGCTCGCCCTTCGCGGAGTCCACCTTCGGCGGCATCGAGAACGCCAGGTACGTGCCCCCGAGGAAGATTACGCACGCCCCGTACAGCGGCCACTCGACGCCGACCTGGTGCAGCCCGGCGCCGAGCGGCGCCGCGACGCCCGTCGCGAGCAGCCCGGCGAGCGTCACCCGCGAGTTCGCCTTCACCAGCGGGAAGCGCGGCGGCAGCAGCCTGGGCACGACGGCGCTGCGCACCACGCCGTACGCCTTCGACGCGACGAGGCAGCCGAGCGCCGCCGGATACAGCTCGATGCCGCCCGTCGCCACCGCCCCCGACATGGCGATCGACAGGACGGCGCGGGCCAGCATCGCGATCGCCATGGCGGCGCGGCGGCCGTGCGGGAGCCGGTCGAGAATCGGTCCGATGACGGGGGCCAGGAGGGTGAAGGGCGCCATCGTGATGGCGAGGTAGAGGGCGACCCGGCCGCGCGCCTCGTCGGTCGGCACGGAGAAGAAGACGGTGGACGCGAGCGCCACGGTGATCATGACGTCGCCCGCGCCGTTCACGGCGTGCAGCTCGATCAGCTTGCCGAGGCCCGACTCGCCCGCCCCGTGGGCGTGGGTGAACTTGCGCACGCCCTTCGCCGGCCCGGTGACCGGGGTGTGCAGGGCACGGCCGATCGCCCGCGCCGTCCTGCGGAGCGGGCGGGACGAATCGGACGACCTGGCGGCTGCCACTCCGTCATAGTGCCCCACAGGTCCCGGGAGCGAACCGATCTCCTGCGTGACAGCGCGGCGCACGGCACGGCACGCCTCGTGCGCCCTCCCGTTCATGAGCGGGACGGGTTCCCGCGGCGTGTCGGGGCCGGGCCCCGCGTTCCTGAGCGCCGGGTCACGGCTTCGTCGCGGCGGGGCTCCGACGGGAGGCCGAAGGGGCTCCGGCGGGAGCGGAAGAAGAGGATTGGCGGCGCGCAGGTGGGCCGTGGGCGGCTGAGGAGGTAGCGTGCGTAGCGCGCCACCGGCGGTTGCTCGCGACCGCGCGCCTTTTCGCCGTCCCGCACAATGGTTGTGGACGGCGGTGGGGTGCGCCCGGGAAGCCGGTCGGGCGACGGACGTCGATGCGGCCCTCTGGTCCGCTCCGCCCGTCGGCCCGTACACCGCTTACGGCCGGCGCACCCGTGCTGCTACGGCGTAGGAGAGAAGCGAGACCTGTGAGTGCTGCGACGACGCGAAGCCGTACCCCTGACCGCCTGTGCGCCGAGGCGGTAGACCTCGCGCGGGCCGCCGCAGAGGAGGTGGCGGCGCCCGGGGTCGTGGGCGAGCACGTATCCGTCGTGGCCGAAGGCGACCGGGTCGTCACGCACCTCTTCGAGTGCGGGGAGCTCGGCTACCGGGGCTGGCGCTGGGCCGTCACCGTGGCGCGCGCCTCCCGCGCCAAGTCCGTCACCCTGGACGAGACGGTCCTGCTGCCGGGGCCCGACGCGCTGCTCGCGCCCGAGTGGGTGCCGTGGAGCGAGCGGCTGCGCCCCGGTGACATGGGCCCGGGCGATCTGCTGCCGACCGAGGCCGACGACCTGCGCCTCGAACCCGGTTACACCGGCGAGGACGAGGAGCCGCCGAACGCGCCCGACGCGGTCGCGGTGCGCGAGGCCGCCGAGGAGACGGCGGACACGCCCGCCGGCGCGATCGGTGAGGCCGCCGGGCCCGCCGCGGCGACCGGCGCGGTCGCCGACCTGGTCGAGGCGGAGGACGCCGAGCTCACCACCCCCGACCTGCCGACAGCGGTGCCCGCGCGCGCGAGGATCGCCTCGGTCGCCGAGGAGCTCGGCCTCGGCAGGCCCCGGGTGCTCTCCCGGTACGGGCTGCACATCGCGGCCGACCGGTGGGAGGAGGAGTTCGGCCCGAAGACGCCGATGGCGCAGGCGGCTCCCGCGCCGTGCGTCTCGTGCGGTTTCCTGGTGCCGCTCAGCGGGTCGCTGCGGCAGGCGTTCGGCATCTGCGCCAACGAGTTCTCGCCCGCGGACGGCCGCGTGGTGTCGCTCGCGTACGGCTGCGGCGGCCACTCCGAGGCCGCGGTCATGCCGAAGCCCCCGGTGCCCGCGCCGCCCGTCCTCGACACCGTCCGCTCCGACGCCTTCCCGCTGCACCCCGCGCGCGACGAGGGCTCGGTCCCGACCGTGCAGGATCCGGACGGGTCGGAGGACCTGGGCCACAGCTGACCCCGGGCCGCCCCTTCCGCCGCATCCCGTGCCCGGCGCCTCGCACCCGGCGCGCTCGTGTCCGGTATGCGTCCCGTTCCCGGTATGCGTCCGGGCGGTGGCGCGTGCCTCCGCGCCTCCGGCGCCCCGGTCCCGTTGCCGGGCCCGGCGGCGGGGTACGCGGCGTGTGGGCGCGGCGGCGGGGGCGGTACGTTCGGGCCCGCACGGCGCGGGTCCTCCTGCGGGTGCCGGCCGCCCGCCCGGAGGGCCGCGGACACAGACAGAGCGGAGTCACAACGTGAGCGTCACGACAGGCGAAGGTGCCGACCCGTTCGGGACCGCGCGGCTGCGGCGCGGGGTGCTCGACGCCTGGGCGGCGAGCCCCGCGAGGTTCCGCGAGGACGCCAACGCGGAGGAGGACCTCGCGCTCGGCGGCTACCGCGACCGCCTGGTGGTCGAGCTGGCCCAGAACGCGGCGGACGCCGCCGCCCGCGCCGGGGTGCCGGGCCGGCTCCGGCTCACCCTGCGCGACGGCGGCGACGGCGGGCCCGTGCTCGTCGCCGCGAACACCGGCGCGCCGCTCGACGCGGCCGGGGTCGAGTCGCTGTCCACGCTGCGCGCCTCCGCGAAGCGCGAGGACGCCGACGCGGCGAAGGCCGTGGGCCGCTTCGGCGTCGGCTTCGCCGCGGTGCTCGCCGTCAGCGACGAGCCCGCCGTCGTCGGCCGCAGTGGCGGGGTCAGGTGGTCGCTCACCGACGCGCTGGCCCTCGCGCAGGAGGCGGCCGCCGCCGCGGGGCCTGGCGGTACGGGCCTCGCCGACGAGATCCGCAGGCGTGACGGGCATGTGCCGCTGCTGCGGCTGCCGCTGCCGGCCGAGGGCGCCGCGCCGGTCGGCTACGACACGGCCGTGATCCTGCCGCTGCGCGACGGCACCGCGCTCGACCTCGTACGGCGTCTCCTGGCCGACCTCGACGACGCGCTGCTGCTCACCCTGACGGGCCTCGACGAGATCGTCGTCGAGGCCCGTCCAGGCGACGACGGTGACGATGGCGGCGAGCGGGTGCTGCGCCGGATCGAGGACGGCCCGTTCGTCCGGGTCGAGGACCGCGGCGAGACCCGCACCTGGCGCGTCGTGCGGCGGGAGGGCGCGATCGAGCCGGGGCTGCTCGCCGACCGTCCCACCGAGGAACGGCTGCGCCCGCACTGGTCGGTGACGTGGGCGGTGCCGGTGGCGACGGCGGACGGCGCCGCGCCCGCGGGGGGCGCTGGGGGGCTTGTGGGCCCTCAGGATCCTGACGGTCCTGACGGCCCTGACGGCCCTGAGGTGGTCCCCGTGCGCCCCCGCACCGCGCCCGTCGTGCACGCGCCCACCCCGACCGACGAGCCGCTCGGGGTGCCCGCGCTGCTCATCGCGTCGTTCCCGCTCGACCCGACACGCCGCCACCCCGCGCCGGGCCCCCTCACGGACTTCCTGGTCGCGCGGGCCGCCGACGCCTACGCGGACCTCCTGTCCGGCTGGCGGCCCGTCACCCCCGCCGCCATCGACCTGGTGCCGGGCCCGCTCGGCAAGGGCGAGCTGGACGGGCTGCTGCGGGCGGCGATCCTGGAGCGCCTGCCGCGCGTCGCGTTCCTCGCGCCCGCCGTGCCCACCGACGAGATCCGCGCGCTGCGGCCCTTCGAGGCCGAGGTGGTGGAGGGCGCGGGCGCCGAGACCGTACGCGTGCTCGCCGAGGTGCTGCCGACGCTGCTGCCCGGCGGGTACGAGCGGCGCACCGAGCTGCGCACGCTCGGCGTCGGGCGGCTGCCGCTCGGCGACGCGATCGAGCGCATCGCGGGCGCCGAGCGCGCCCCCGCGTGGTGGCACCGGCTGTACGAGTCCCTCGCCGGTGTCGACCAGGACCGGCTGTCCGGGCTGCCGGTGCCGCTCGCGTCCGGACGCACCGCGATCGGCCCCCGGCAGGTGCTGCTGCCGTTGCCCGACACCGAACCGCCCGCCGACCTGGGCCGCCTCGGGCTCAAGGTCGCGCACCCCGACGCCGTCCATCCGCTGCTGGAGAAGCTGGGCGCGCTGCCCGCCACGCCGCGCGCCGTCCTGACGACGCCCCAGGTGCGGGCGGCGGTCGCGGCGTCGCTCGACGCGGACGAGGTGTGGGACGAGGACGGCGGCGCGCCGGGCCCCGACGAGCTGGCGGAGACCGTGCTGCGCCTGGTGCGGGACGCGGACCTCGCGCCGGGCGACGAACCCTGGCTCGGCGCGCTCGCCCTGCCCGACGAGGACGGAGAACTCGCGCCCGCGGGCGAACTCGTGCTGCCGGGCAGTGCGTTCGCCGACATCATGCGGGATGGCGAACTGGCGCTAGTGGACGCAGAGTTGGCGGACCGCTGGGGCGAGCAGCCGCTCGCCGCGTGCGGGGTGCTCGCCGGCTTCGCACTCGTACGGGCCACGGATGTCGTCCTCGACCCGGACGAACTGGAGCCGCACAGCGGGGACTTCGCGGAGCCCGACGACGCGGGGCTGCTCGACGCGGTCGACGTGTGGTGCGAGGACGTGCTCGACCGGCTGCCCGAGTCGCCGGTGCCGCCCGTCGCCACGGAGATCGTCGCCGTGCGCGACCTGGACCTGGTGGACGACGACGCCTGGCCCCGCGCCCTCGCGCTGCTGGCCCGCCCGCCGCTGCGGGACGCACTGGTCCAGCGGGTGCGCGTGCTGCTGCCCGACGGGACCGTCGAGACGGTGCGCCCGTACACCGCGTGGTGGCTGCGCGACCACCCCGTGCTCGACGGGCGCCGCCCCGCGGGCCTGCGGGCCGCGGGCGTCGACCCGCTCCTCGACGGGCTGTACGACGAGGTCGACGCGACCGGCTTCGAGGACGCGGAAGTGCTGCGGGCCCTCGGCGTGCGCACCACCGTGCGCGCGCTGCTCGCCGAGCCGGGCGGCGCCGCCGAACTGCTCGGCCGCCTCGCCGACCCCGGGCGCCGAGTCCGCGCCGCCCAACTCCACGCCCTCTACGCGGAACTCGCCGACCTCGACCCGGAACAGGTCACGCTGCCCGACGAGTTGCGCGCCGTGGTCGACGGCGAGGTGCGCGTCGTCGACGCGGCGGACGCCGTCGTCGCCGACGCCCCCGATCTGCTGCCCCTCGCCGAGGGCCTGCCGCTGCTGCCCGTCTCCCCGGCCCGCGCCGCCGACCTCGCGGAACTCCTCCAGGTCCGCCGCCTCGGCGAGCACATCGCCGCGGCGGGTCTCGCCGAGGTCACCACCCGCGGCGAGGAGCACGCCGTCCCCGACCCGGTGCGCGTCCTCCTCGGCCCCGCCTGCCCCCGCACCTACGTCGAGCACGAGGAGTTGACCGTCCGCGGCCCCGCAGGCGACCTCGAACTCGACTGGCGCCGCACCCCGGACGGCACCCTCCACGCCGCCACCCTTGAAGGCGTGGCCGCCGGCCTGGCCTGGTCCGCCGCCCAGTGGCCGCGCCGCTTCGAGGTGGCAGCCCTCCTGGAGGACCCCACAAGGACAGAGGAACTGGCCAGGGACCGCTGGTTCGACGCGTAACCCGACCCCGGCGCCCCCGCCGCCCCCGACGAGGGCGGGGGCGGGGGCGCCGGCCGACCCGAGCACGTCGGCGAAGAGGCGCCCCCTGCCGGGACTCGCCCGCTCGGCGATCCGCGTGGACGTGGTGCGGCCGTAGCCCCGGGGCCTGGTGGTCCCGTCCGGATCAGCCGGCGGCCGGCCCGGGTGCGCCTACGAGCGCGACGGGGTGCGACCTTCCGTGCCCGGACCCCGACCGACAGTGACGCAACGTGGCTTTAACCGTCGGGCAACAGATCGCACACGTGGCCTCTGAAAGGTGACTGGCAACTGTTTACAGTTCTTCCTGAGCTGCTGAAACGCCATTAGGAGCGCCTTGTGAGACTACTCAAGACCCGCATGGCGGCGCCCTGTCTCACCGTCACCATGGCCATCGTGCTGACGGCGTGCGGAGGATCGGGAACGACCACCGCAGGCAGCGCCGATGTCTCTCCGCCCGACGGCCTCATCTCATCCGGCACCCTCACCTTCGGCACGGCCGCCACCTTCCCGCCCTTCGAATCCAAGTCGTCCAGCGGCGGCCTCGAAGGCTTCGACATCGACATGATCGAGTCCCTCGCCTCGTCGATGGGGTTGAAGACCAGGGCGCTCGACACCGACTTCGACGGGCTGATACCGGCCCTGTCCGGCCACCGCACCGATGTCGTCAACTCCGCGATGTACATCACGGGCAAGCGTGCCGAGCAGGTGGACTTCGTGCCCTACCTGGTGATCGGTGAGGCGCTGCTGACCAGGCGAGGCAACCCGCAGAGGATCGGCGACGTGCCCGAGGGCCTCTCAGGAAAGAAGGTCGCGGTCACCCGCGGCGCCATCGGTGAGACGTACATGGAGGGCTACAACGAGGAGTTGAAGAAGAAGGGGCTGCCGCCGATGGCGATCATGACCCTGCCGAGCAACCAGGACGCGATGCTGGCGGTGAAGTCCGGCCGTGCCGACGCCTTCGACACCTCCACCCCCGGCGCGGCCGTCACACTCGCCAAGAGCAAGGACTACTCCGTCGCCGCGACCTTCAAGAACGAGACGAAGATCGGCATCGCGGTCCGCAAGGGCGACACGGAGATGGCGAAGGCGATCCGCAAGGCGCTGAACCTGTTCGTCCGCTCCGGTGAGTACGCCACGCTGCTCAAGAAGTACCGGCTGCCCGACGACTCCTCCTACTTCGGTGGCAAGCCGAGCGGTTCACCTTCGCAGTCAGCGTCCGCCTCTGCGTCGGAGGGCTCGTGATGGGCGGTTTCCTCGACAAGGTCGTCTCGGCCGACTTCCTGACCGCCACGCTGCTGACCTCCGAACTCACCGTGGTGTCCATGCTGTTCGGAGTGGCCGGCGGGGTGTTGCTGGCCCTCCTCAAGAGCGGTCCCCGCCCGCTCGGCCGACTGGTGGACGGGTACGTCTGGCTGTTCCGCGGCACTCCGGTACTGCTGCAGCTGATCTTCGTCTTCAACGTCCTGCCGCTGTGGGGGCTGAACTTCTCGCCGTTCACCTGCGCGGTGATCGCCCTGAGTCTCAACGAGATCGCCTACATGGCCGAGATCGTGCGCGGCGGCCTGCTCGGAGTCGACCGCGGGCAGCGCACGGCAGCCCACATGCTGGGCCTGTCCGAGGCGAAGATCGTGCGCTGGGTCGTACTGCCGCAGGCCGCCCGGCTGGTCCTGCCGCCGACCGGCAACCAGTTCATCGGCATGCTGAAGACCTCCGCGCTGGCCTCGGTGGTGAGTGTGCAGGACCTCATGCTCACGGCCCAGCGATCGGCCGCCGCCGACTTCGACTACGTCGGCTCGCTGGGCGCCGCCGCCGTCCACTACCTGGTGCTGACGACTCTGCTCACCTTCCTGCTGCGGCGGGCCGAGCGGCGGCTGGACGTCACCCGCAGGGCCGCCGCGCGACGTGACCGACAGGACACCGCGCAGCCGGCCGATACGGCCGTCCTCGACCCGGCGGCGCGCTGACACGTCGCGCGGGGACCACGACACACAGGACAGGAAGCGCCATGAACCAGGCTCCCGGCGGCACCCCGGCCCCCGCCACCGCCGATCTCACCACCTCCCGCGCCGCCACCGTGCTGCTCGGTCAGGGAATGACCCGCACGTACCACGGGCGCACCGTGCTGCACGGTGTGGACCTGTCCGTACCGCGCGGACAGACTGTCGCGGTCCTCGGCCCCTCCGGGGCGGGCAAGTCGACCATGCTGCGCTGCCTGGCCGGTCTCGAACCCCTCCAAGAGGGCACGGTCGCCTTCCAGGGCGAGTTGCTCTCCAGGGCGGGCGCCGCCCCGCGCTCGGCGGGCGGCCGGATCGGGATGGTGTTCCAACAGTTCAACCTCTTCCCGCACTTGACGGCCGCGCAGAACGTGTCGCTGGCGCCGCGCAGGGCGCGAGGCGTCCCCCGGGCGCGGGCCGACGAGCAGGCCCGCGCGCTGCTGGCGCGGGTGGGGCTCCTTGACCACTGCGACCACTACCCCTACGAACTCTCCGGCGGCCAGCAGCAGCGGGTGGCCATCGCCCGGTCGCTGGCCATGGGCCCGGAGCTGATGCTCTTCGACGAGCCGACCTCGGCACTCGACCCGGAGTTCACCCGCGAAGTCCTCTCCGTCATGCGGGACCTGGCCGACAGCGGCATGACGGTCGTGGTCGTCACCCACGAGATGGACTTCGCCCGGCGCGGCGCCGACCGCATCGTGTTCATGGCCGACGGCCGGATCGTGGAGGACGGCCCGGCAGAGGATGTCCTCACCGCGCCGCGGCAGGAACGCACCCGGCGCTTCCTCGACCAGATACTCAGCGAGTGAGGACATGACGACGAACACCCCCGGCGGCACAAGCCACACGAGATCGGCCGTCGTACCGGCGCCGTGGAGCCTGCGCAAGACGGACTGGGCCTACCAGCGACTGCGCGAGTGGATACTCAGCGGCAGGCTCGCTCCCGGCCAGCGCCTGAGCCAGGAGAGGCTCGCCTCAGAACTGGGCATCAGCCGGGGCCCGTTGCGTGATGCACTGTCCCGACTGGCCACCGAGCACCTGGTGGTGGACCGGCCCCATCAGAAGTGGACCGTCGCCGAGGTGTCCGTCGCCGACGCCCGGGACATCTACAACGGCCGGGCCGCCCTGGAGGGCATGCTCGCAGCAGCCGCCGCCCAGGCGGATCCGGAGCACAGGACGGCACGCTGCGCGGACCTCGACGAGGTGGTGACACGTCAGCACGAGGCCGCAGCCGCCGCCGACACGGCGCTGCTGCGCCGACTCGACCGCCTCTTCCACGACACCGTCTACGCCCTCGCCGCCATGCCGGCGTCCCTGGGGGCGCTGGACCATCTGCGGGCTCGCAGCGACCGCTACATCGCGCTGTACCTGGCGGACACGGGCCGCGCCCACACCTCGATCGAGGAGCACTCCCGGATCCTCGCCGCCCTGAGGGGCGGTGACGCGGACCGGGCGTCATCGCTCACCCGTGACCACGTACTCGGCGGTCTGACCACGCTGGCCGGCGGCATCGTCCGGCACCAGCCCGCCGGAGCCGCACCCCCTGAACCGGACGGCTCCTGACCGGAAGGCGGGCCGGTCCCCGCGGCCACGTCGGGTCGCCCGCCTCGTCCACGCACCCACCGAACAGTGAGGAAACAGCCATCGTGCAGCAACTGCCTGCGGCTCTCCAGCGCCTGTCCATGCCGGAACTGACCGGCCGGCTCGGCCAGTCGCTGCGGGACGCCGAGCGTGAACTGGAGAACGCCCCCGGCCCCGCCGCCCCGCTGGACGCCACCTACGCGGACACCCACCGCTTCCCGCCGCCCGAGTGGGCGCTGCCCGCCTTCGCGGAAGCCGCGGGCGGCCAGGGCATGACCTACACCCCCTACCGGGGCGACCACCACGTGCGCGAGGCCGTCGCGGAGAACGTCTCCACCGTGCTCGGTGTCCCTGTTCCCGGCCCTGGCGGCATCATCCTCACCCCCGGCACGCAGGGCGCTCTGTTCACCGCGCTCGCCGCGATCCTCTCCCCGGGTGACCTGGTGCTGCTTCCGGACCCGGACTACCTGTCGACCGAGCGGATGCTGCGCTACTTCGGCGCCGAGGTACGCCGGATCCCGATGATCTGGCCGCACGAGGGCGACGGGGGCCGAGGCGCCCGCCCGACGCTGGACCTGGAGGAGCTGGAGCGTGCCGCCGCCCTGAAGCCGCGGCTGATGGTCTTCTCCCACCCCAACAACCCGACCGGTGCCGTCTACGACGAGGCCACCGTCGAGGCGATAGCCGACGCCGCGCGCCGCCACGACTTCCAGGTGATCGCCGACGAGCTGTACTGCCGACTGGTCTACGACGGTGAGGAGTTCCACCACCTGGCCGCCCGGGAGGGCATGGCGGAGCGCACCGTCACCCTGCTCGGCCCGTCCAAGACCGAGTCCCTGTCGGGATACCGGCTCGGTGTGGCCGTCGCGCCCGCCGCGCTGGTCGACGCGATGGAGGACGTCCAGTCCTGCACCGCCCTGCGGGCACCCTCCTACGCCCAGCACCTGTTGGCCCGGTGGATCGCCGACGACCAGGACTTCCTCAAGAAGCGTCTTGTGGAGTACCAGGCGCTGCGCGACACCACCGTGCGCAGGCTCAACGCCTCGTCGGTGATGCGGGTCAACGCCTGCTACGGCACCGCCTACCTGTTCCCCGAGGTGCTGACCGGAGCCTCTGACCAGGCCGTGGCGCTGGCGCTCAAGGAGCACGCCGGGGTGGTCGTCAACCCGGGGTACCAGTTCGGGCCTGCCGGTACCGGCCGGATGCGCCTGTGCTTCGCGCAGGACGAGACCGTGTGGGACGCCGCCCTGGACCGCGTCCTCGACGTCGTTTCCGCAGTGAAGCCGGCATGAGGGCCGGCGGGCAGACGCCTCTTCGGGCCGTCCTGGCGCCAACTCGGCCGACCGCCCCGGTGCGTGAGGCGGCGTACGGCGTGGTCGCGCTGCCGCTGCGGCGGCGGCTGAGGCACACCACCGCGGACACGGGGGAACTCGTGCAGGTCGTGCTGCGACTCGTGCTGGCCGACGGCTCCGTGGGGTGGGCCGAGACCCGCGGCAACGGCGCCTACGCCACTCACCACACCACCGAGTCGATCGTCGCCGCGCTGGCCGCACTGCCCGCCGTCACCGCCCCGGACTGGCGCGACCCGGCCGCGCTGGCCGCGTCCGTGGGCCGCAGCTGCCCGCCGGCGGCGATGCTGCTCGACGTTGCCCACCGTGACGCGGCCGCACGGGCCCGGGGGGTGCCGCTGGCCCTGGCGCTGCGGGCGGAGTTCGGCGGCGCGGCACGGGAGACCGGCGTGCCGTGCAGCCTCCCGACGCATGCCGCGGTCCCCTTCGGCAGCCCGAAGGAGGCGGCCGAGCTGACCGAGGACGCCGCCGCGTCCGGTTTCCGCCGGGTCAAGATCCGGGTCGGCGGCGACCTCGGGCTCGACTCGGCCCGGATCGCCGCGGCGCGCACCGCCGCCGACCGGGTCGCGGGGCCGGGCACGGTGGTGCTGGCCGCGGACGCCAATGGCGGCTGGGACCCGGACACCGCGCTGGCCGCCGCTCCCTGGCTCGCCCGGTACAAGGTGGCCTGGCTGGAACAGCCGACCGCGCCGGGCGAACTGGCCGCGCTGGCCCGGGTGCGGTCCGAGTCGCCCGTGCCGGTCTGGGCCGACGAGGACGTGCGGGACGCCGCGGACGTGTGCAGGATCGCCGACGCGGGTGCGGCGGACGGAGTGCACCTGAAGCTGGAGAAGGCCGGCACCGTGACCGCGCTCGCCGAGGCCGTCCGCGTGGCGCGGCGGCGCGGACTTGACGTGGCGCTCGGGCAGATGGACTGTGGGCGCCTGGGGTGTGCGACCACCGTCCACCTGGCCGCCGGCCTCGGGCTGACGGTCGCCGAGCTGTGGGGCTGCGCCAACGTCGACCGCGATGCGGCCGCCGGCCTCGAACTGCGCGGCGGCGCGGTCGTGGTGCCCACGGCGCCGGGTCTGGGAGTGGAGGTGCTCCTCGACCCCGCCCTCCTCACTCCGGTCGGCCGCCCCAAAACCCCCGCGAGCCCGCCCGTACCCCTGCCCTGACACGTACCCGT